>CAWUNP010000331.1:0-2410 GCA_963923805.1 uncultured Novosphingobium sp.
CTTCAAGAATGGCGAATGGACCGGCGCAACCCCGGGCGGCCTGATCCGCGGCCCGCAGCGGGCCGACTTGCTGGAAGCGGCGGAGTAGGCTTTGCAGCTCAGGGCCGGATGACGATCCCCACTGCGGGATCAGCCCGGCCCGCTAGCGTCGCCAGATAGGCGTCGCGGGCTGCTTCAAGGCCGTCACGCACATCGATTGTCAGTGCGCCGCCCGCTTCGGCAAGGAAGCGCAGCCAGCTTTCGCCAACGGCCTCGCCAAAGGCCTTGGGGCCAAGTTCCTTGATGGCTGCCACGGCGTGGTCCGGCGCAAAGAACAGCACGGGTGCCAGTCCCGGAAGCGGCCCGTTGTCTTGCCCGAAGCCGGCGCCGACGTGGGTTGCGCCGACGGTGCAGGAGTACTTGAGGTGATCGCCAAGCGCCGTGTGGACGCCGTGGATCAACCCTGCATTACCCGCGAAGTCCACCAGCACCGAGCCCACCTGCGGCAAGCTCGCCAGATCACCATAAGCCAGCACCTGGTCATAGAACCCGCCGCGCTTCACGAAATCGACATTCCCGGCGGAGGTCAGCCCGACCCGCTTGATCCCCGGCGAACGGTGCCGTGCCACCGAAGCAAGGCCCATCGCCGTCTTGGACGAGGCAGAGGTCAGCACCACCGCCTCTGCCCCGAACCAGCCTTCCCGGCGCATGAAGCTCTCGATCAGGAAGCCGGTCTTGAACAGCGGGCCAAAGATCATTCGCGCCCCCTCACGCGCCGGATCGTGTTCAGGATCGGCGGCAAGGCGGCTGTACTGGTTGTAAATCGGGCTCATCGGCTGGCGGTGCGCGGCGGCATCGGTGAAGCCCCCCGGGCTTACGCCGGTCGGCAGCACGTCGAGGCTGTCCGCCATCGGCAGGTAGCCATAGACGCGTTCGCCAACGGCGATTTCCGGGTGGCGGCTTTCCGTCACAACGGCATGGCCCCACATCGGTACCACGCCCCAGTCACCCTCGCCCGGGAAGAAGTTCCAATAGCCAAAGGCATCGCCCGCCACCGCATAGGTGACATTGTTCGCGGTAACGGAGAAGCTTTCCACCTTTAGCCGCACTTCGCCATCGCCCAGCGAAGCGTGAGCATTTTCAACGATCCGGGTTTCGGACAGCGCGTTGCGCTTTACCTGGACGGTCGTGGCCATAGTTCTCTCCCCGCAAACGAAATGGGCGCACCAGTTGTGGCGCGCCCATTCAATCAGTCCCTTAGGACGAGGTAAAGCGGATTAGACCCGCATCGGCATCAGCACGTAGAGCGCCGGGCTCTTGTCGTCCTGACGGATCAGCGTCGGCGCACCAGCATCGGCCAGGTGCAGTTCCACCGTATCGCCCTCGATCTGGCTGAGGATGTCCTTCAGGTAACCGGCGTTGAAGCCGATCTCGAACCCGCTCGACTTGTAATCGGCCGGGACTTCTTCCGAAGCCGTGCCATTGTCGGGCGAGGTGACCGAAAGGGTAACGCGATCAGTATCGAGCGCCATCTTGACCGCGCGGGTCTTTTCGGTGGCGATCGTGGCGACGCGGTCAACGCCCTGCCAGAAGCTCTTGGGATCAAGCCGCAGCAGCTTGTCATTCCCGGTCGGGATCACGCGACTATAGTCCGGGAAGGTCCCGTCGATCAGCTTGCTGGTCAGCACCACGCCGTTTTCGCCGCCCAGGGTGAAGCGGATCTTGCTGGCGGAAAGGTCGATCAGCACGTTGGCATCGAGCGCCTCTTCCAGCAGCTTGCGCAGTTCGGCCACGCACTTACGCGGCACGATAACGTCCGGCATGCCTTCGGAACCATCAGGGCGCTTGATCGTGAAGCGCGCCAGGCGGTGGCCATCGGTGGCAGCAGCCTTCAGTTCATCGTCCGAAACGTGGATGAAGATGCCGTTGAGGTAATACCGGGTTTCCTCGGTGCTGATCGCAAAGCGGGTGCGATCAATCAGCTGGGCCAGGGTGGCGGCCGGCAGTTCAAAGCTGGTCGGCAGATCGCCTTCGACGATCACCGGGAAATCATCGCGCGGCAGGGTCGGCAGCGAGAAGCGGCTGCGCCCGGCCTTGACCGTCATGCGGTTATCGGCGGTTTCCAGGCTGACCTGGCTGCCATCGGGCAGCTTGCGGGCAATGTCGAACAGCAGGTGGGCCGACACCGTAATGGCGCCAGCGCCTTCAACCGAGACGGCGCCGAGCGTTTCGACCACCTGCAGGTCAAGGTCGGTCGCCATGATTTTGACCGTGCCGTCGGCCGCAGCTTCGATCAGCACGTTCGACAGGATCGGGATCGTATTGCGCCGTTCGACGACGGACTGCACGTGCGACAGGCACTTGAGGAGCGTCGCGCGTTCGATAGTGGCCTTCATGTTCGGTCTTTCGTCCCCACAAGACACGCGGCCGG
>CAWUNP010000332.1:0-2407 GCA_963923805.1 uncultured Novosphingobium sp.
TCGTCGGCAGCGTCAGATGTGTATAAGAGACAGCCTGGGCCATGAGCCGCGCCCAGTTGATCGAATTGACCGCACCAATGGCAAAGCGATCGGTCATCGCCGCATCGTTGAACATCCGCTTCACCATCGCCTGGGCATCGTCAAAGGTGCCTTCGATCGCGATGTTGTGGACATTGGGGGCCAGCACCGTAGTCATCTGGCGGCGCTGAACCTCGCTCACCCGGCCCTTGGGGTGCAGCATGAAGATCTCGACCCGCGCGCGGCCGGCCACGGCATCGATCGCCGCCGAGCCGGTATCGCCCGAGGTTGCCCCGACGATGGTCAGCGGATCGCCGCCGCGGCTGAGGAATTCCTCAAACAGCAGGCCGAGTAATTGCAGCGCGACATCCTTGAACGCCAGCGTCGGGCCGTGGAACAGTTCGAGCAGCCATTGCTGCTCGTCCAGTTGCTTGAGCGGGGTGACCGCCTTGTGCGCAAAGCGGCCATAGGCCTGGGTGGTGAGTTCAAGCAGCCGTTCCGGCGTCAGGCTATCGCCCACGAAGGGCTGCATCACCCGTGCCGCCAGCTCGGCATAAGGCAGGCCGGCCATTGCTTCGATCTCGGCAGCGGTGAAGCGCGGCCATTCGCGCGGCACGTAAAGGCCACCATCACTGGCGAGGCCCGCAAGCGTCGCTCCGGCGAAGTCCAGCGCAGGGGCGCTGCCACGGGTCGAAATGTAGTCCATCAAGGGGGGCCGTTAGCCCTCACCGCCGCTCCCGGCAAGGCGCTTGCGCAGCGCGAGGGCATAGATGACCAGCGCCACCCCGGCGAACAGGAACCACTGGATCGCATAGGACCAGTGATTGTTCGGGATCGATTTGGGATCCGGCACCGCGCTGGCGGCCAGCCCGGCAACCGGCGGATCGGCAATCAGGCGGACCGAATGCCCGGCCCCGGGCGCGATCATGCCTTGCACCCTGCCGCCGCTCCACTGGCGTTCGGCCAGGTCCTTTGACCAGCCGAGAACAACTTCGGCCCGTGCGCCGTTTGGCAGCACACAGGAGACGGCATGGGCCCAGCCAACCGTGCCGTTGCGGTCATAGCCGGCCAGCGGCGCGTCCTTGCCTTCGACCTTGCAATCGAGCGTGCTGCGGCGGAACAGGGCGGCTTCCTGCTGGGTCGGATCGGCCGGCCATGGCACTTGCGCGCTGAGCGTCTGCGCCACGGCATAGCGCGCCAGCATGGCTTCCTTCTGGGCCTTGCGGTCTAGCTGCCAAAAGCCCAGCGCGATCATCACGCCGACCGCGGCCAGGACCAGCAGCGTCGCGAAGATCGGCAGGCGGCGCATCAGGATTGGCGCAGATCGCTGCTGGTCGCCTCGCTGGCCTTGCGGCGGTATTCCGCCGCCAGCAAGGCAGCCTTGCTGACCCGCAGGCCCCACAGCGTCAGCCCCGCCACCAGCGGGACCCACAGGATCATGTGAACCCAGAACGGCGGATGCACCGCAAATTCCAGCCAGACCGCCAGGCCGACAACCAGGGCACCGACAATCATGGTCAGGAAGGCGGCCGGACCATCGCCGACGTTAAACTGCGAATAGTCTAGCCCGCACGATGAGCAGCGCGGCGCAAACCGCGCCGGCCCGGCAAACAGGCTGCGCTCACCGCATTGCGGGCAGAGACCGAAAAGGGCAGCCGCGGGGATGCCGGGCTGCCCTTTCGATGTTTGGTTGGAACCGCGGTCCATCAGTGAATCGGGTGGCCCCAGCCGCCCCACACGTAGATGGCGACGAACAGGAACAGCCAGACCACGTCAACGAAGTGCCAGTACCAAGCGGCGGCTTCGAAACCGAAGTGCTGCTTGGGGGTAAAGTCCCCGTTGTAGGCGCGCTTCAGGCAGACGGCCAAGAAGATCGTGCCGACCAGCACGTGGAAGCCATGGAAACCGGTCGCCATGTAGAAGGCCGAACCATAGGTGTTCTGGCCAAAGGCGAACGGCGCGTGGGCATATTCGTAAGCCTGGATGCAGGTGAACAGCGCACCCAGAGCGATCGTGGCCCACAGGCCCTTCTTCAGCCCTTCGCGGTCACCGTGGATCAGCGAATGGTGCGCCCAGGTGACCGTGGTGCCCGAGCAGAGCAGGATCAGCGTGTTGAGCAGCGGCAGATCGAAGGGATCGAGCACGGCTTCGATCGCCTTGGGCGGCCACTGGCCACCGACCACTTCGGCCAGATCGCTGGGGAACAGCGAAAAGTCGAAGAAGGCCCAGAACCAGCCGACGAAGAACATCACTTCTGAAGCGATGAACGTGATCATGCCATAGCGCAGGTGCAGCTGGACGACCGGGGTGTGGTGGCCCTGGTTCGCTTCGCGGACAACCTTGGTCCACCACTGGAACTGTCTCTTATACACATCTGACGCTGCCGACG
>CAWUNP010000333.1:0-2396 GCA_963923805.1 uncultured Novosphingobium sp.
CCCCAGATCCTCATGGTCGAACGCTCGGCAGCGATGAAATTTGCCGGCGGTGCTGCGGTTTTCCCCGGCGGCCGGGTTGACGATGCAGACCGGGAACTCGCCGCAGCCTTGGGCGCCGCTAAGGCGGATGATATCGACGAACTGGCCGCCCGGATCGCCGCCGTGCGGGAAACCCTGGAAGAAACCGGGCTGGTTGTCGGCCTGCGCCAGCGGCCGTCGCTTGATGAGGCACGCCGGGCGCGGGAGATTCTGCTGGCGAAGGGCGCCCTGGCCCCAACGCTAGCGGCAATGGGCTGGGAACTGGACCTTGCGGCGCTGGTGCCCTTTGCCCGCTGGCGCCCGAAACACCGGCACATGCGGATTTACGACACGCGCTTTTATCTGGCCGATCTGGGTACCGGCGCGGTCGACTTGCTGGTCGATGCCACCGAAAACACCCGCCTGTTCTGGACCAGCGCCGCCGAGGCGCTTGACCATGCCGACAACGGCCGGATCAGCGTGATCTTCCCGACCCGCCGCAATCTGGAGCGGCTGGCCCAGTTCGGCACGTTTGACGAGGCGGTAGCCCACGTCGAACAATATCCCAGCCGGATGATCACACCGTTCGTTTCCGAAGAAAACGGCGCCATGTGGCTGCGAATTCCGGCCGACGCCGGCTATCCGATCACGGGTGAGGTGCTGGAAAGCGCAGCACGCGGCTAGTTCCCGCCTGGCAGTGGACAGCGGGGTACGGCGCCGCACCATTCGGCTGTCTCGCTCCCCACGGGGCGATCCGATAGGAACCGGGCAAGTCTGGATCTGGGGGCGCAAATGAAATCAGTGCGGGACAGCTTGCAAAGCGTGGACAGCAAAGCGCCTTGGGCGATGCTGGCGCTTTTGCTGTCCTACACCGCACTGGCCTGGCTCGGCTTGCAATGGGCCGTGATCCGGGGGGCCGGCAGCCCGGTCTGGCCGGCGTCGGGCCTTGCCCTGGCCGCCTTGATGATGGGAGGCATCCGGCTTTGGCCGGCGATCCTGTTGGGCCGCTTGCTGGCCGGCTGGCTGTCGGGCAGCCAACAGCCGTTCTGGGCCGAATTGCTATTGGCCATTGCCAACACATTGGCCGCAGTCCTGCCCCTTATGTTGACCCGGAAGCGGGGCTTGCTGAAGCCGGGCCTGCACGATCTTACCGCCCTGCTAAACTATCTGGTCTGGGGCTGCCTCGCCGGAGCGCTGATCGCCGCACCGCTTGGCACCGCCGCGCTGGTGCTGTCATCGGAACTATCGGTTCCCGCCATGATCGCCACATTATCTAACTGGATCATCGCCTATTTCGTCGGCGCAATTCTGGTTGGCCCGTTATTGCTGTCATGACTGAACCCGGGCCCCAAACTAACCCGTCTTGACCAGTTGCACCTGGCCGTCATTCTTTTGGTCACAGTCTGCTTTGCCAGCCTGTTCCTGCTGCCGTCCGAGCAGGCGTTCTTGCGAACCTGGCACGTTTTCCCGGTCCTGGTCTGGGCCGCGCTGGCCTTTGAATTGCGCGGTGCGACGCTGGCGGTGGCGATCATCGCCGCAATCGCCATCTGGGCGGCGGACCGCGGCCTGGGGCCAATGACCACGCGGACATTTTTCGACCCCGGCCAGATGCCGCTGGTCCAGCAATTCATTGCGGTAACAGCCTTGACCAGCCTCACCCTAGCCGTTGTGGCTGATGAACGCCGCGCCAAGAACGCCCTTGCCGAGAAAGGCCGCCGCCTTCGCCTGGCCGAAGAGGAGGCCCGCGCCCGGGCCGAAGAGCTGGAGGTTGTTCTGGCCGAAGCACCCGTGGCGATCTGGGTGGCCCGCGATCCGGATTGTAACGAGATCATCGGCAACAGCACCTCGGCCAAGCTGCTCCGCCTGCATGATCGCGATGACAATCTGTCAAAGTCCAAGGATGCCAATCGCGCGGTTGCCCATTTTACCGTCTTTGATGCGGACGGCCGCGAATTGGCGCCCGACGAGCTGCCGGTGCAACGCGCGGCGCGGGGCGAAGTGGTTCGCGATTTTGAGGAGCGGATCGTTTTCAACGATGGGTCCGCAGTCAGCCTGCTCGGCAGTGCTACGCCGCTATTCGACAAGGACGGCGAGCTGCGCGGCTCAGTCGCGGCGTTCCTCGACATTACCGACCGCAAGGCCGCTGAATCGCGTGAGCATCTGCTGGCCCGCGAAGTCGATCACCGCGCCAAGAACATCATGGCCGTGATCCAGGCAATCGTGCAGCTGACCGATGCCAATGACATTGCCAGCTATCGCAAGGCCATCAGCGGCCGGATTGGCAGTCTGGCGCGGTCTCATACCATTCTGGCCGATAACCGGTGGGACGGTGCCGAACTGCGCGATCTGATAGACGAGGAGCTGGCGCCCTATCTGCC
>CAWUNP010000334.1:0-2389 GCA_963923805.1 uncultured Novosphingobium sp.
GGGCAATGCCGGTTACTTCTTCCAGCCAACCCTGCTGGCGGACGTACCGGACAGCGCCGATATCATGGCCAATGAGCCGTTCGGCCCGGTGGCCGTGGCCGCGCCGTTCACCGATCTGGACGATGCCATCGCCAAGGCCAACCGCCTGCCTTACGGGTTGGCTGCCTTTGCCTTCACCGAGCAGATGCGCCGCGCCAACCTGCTGGGCGATGCGCTGGAATCGGGCATGGTCGGGATCAACACCTTCGCCATCTCGGTCCCGGATTCACCGTTCGGCGGGGTCAAGGATTCGGGCTTTGGCAGCGAGGGCGGGGTCGAGGGGATGGAAAGCTACCTCGTCACCAAGGCGATCCACATGACTTGAACAATTGGGGGGCGCAGAGCCCCCCAGCCTCTGGTCAGGCGGGCAGCAGGTCTTCGATCCCGTAGAACTTCGCCGCTGTCCCGGCATAGAGTGCCCGTTTTTCGGATGCGCTTGCGCCGTGGGTCAGCCGTTTGAAGGTGTTCCACAGCACGGCATAGCTCGCGCCCCATTTGTCGACCGGGTAATTGCTTTCGAACATGCCGCGTTCCGGGCCGAAAGCCTCGATGCAGGTTTCGATATAGGGACGCCACATTGCCGCCAGCACCTCTGACGAAAGGCCTGCCGCCGGGCCATGATCGGGCAGGCCGGCGAAGGACATGGCCAGGCCGCCCAGCTTGATCGAAACGTTCGGGCATTCGGCAATGGCGCGGATCTTGGTGCGCCAGGTGTCAAAACGCTCGTGCAGCTTGCCGTGGTAGGAACCCATGCCCAGCGGGGTGCCGCAGTGATCCAGTACGATCGGCTGGTTGGGGAAGGCCTTGGCCAGGCTGAGCAGGTCATCGAGCTGGGGTTCGAGCAGCCAGGCGTCAAAGGTCAGCCCGCGCTTGCCCAGTTCGGCAAAACCTTCGCGGAATGCACTGTCGAGATAGAGCCCGGCCGGATGGTGGAACGGCGGGCCCAGTACATCCGGATCGGCATCCCAGGCCCCGGCATGGCGGATACCGCGGAAGCGGCCGCCACCTGCGGCCGTCAGGGCATCCAGTACACCGCCTGCCCGGCTGCCCAGCCGCAGGTCGGCATGGCCCACAATGGCGTGGCACAGGCGCTGGTTGCCATAGAGCCCGCTGGCGCCCTGGGCGGCGACGCCGTTGACGTATTCGACTTCACCGATGACCTTCAACTCGTCGCTGGCCCCGGCCTTGTAGAACGCGCCGCATTCCATGAACACCGTGCCGATCACGTTGTGGCCGCTGGTGGTATCGGCATGGAGCTCGTTGAAGGTGTAATAGGGCGAAAGCGCGATGCTGGCGATGAAGGGGTGGAGCGGCTCAGGAAAGGCCCCCATCAGCGGACGCAGGTCCCACAGGTGGTGGTGGGGATCGATGATCGCCAATTCCGGTTCCAGGATCGCTTCGCTCACAGGATGCTCCTCTCCATCTGTCGTTGTCATGCAGCTTATGGTCCCTCACGGGTTTGACAAGCGCAGACCGCCCCCGCATTAATCGCTCGATTAAAAAGTTTGTGGACGAGGGGTTGGGACGATGGATTTTGAACACAGTGACAAGGTCAAGGCGCTGCTGGCGCAGGTCAGCGCCTTTATGGATGAGCACATCTATCCCAACGAGCAGGCCTATCACGATTTCGTGACCGACCCGGCCAATCTCTGGCAGGAATGGCCCGGGATGGAGGACCTGAAGGCCAAGGCAAAGGCGCAGGGTCTGTGGAACCTGTTCCTGCCGCACGAATACGGGGCGTTCTCGCCCGGCCTGACCAATCTGGAATATGCCCCGATTGCCGAGCTGCTGGGCCGCGTGCCCTGGGCCAGCCAGGTGCTTAACTGCTCTGCGCCCGATACCGGCAACATGGAAGTGCTGGCCAAGTACGGCAGCCCGCAGCAGCAGGAAAAGTGGCTCAAGCCGCTGCTCGAGGGCACGATCCGTTCAGCGTATGTCATGACCGAGCCGCAGGTTGCCTCGTCCGATGCGACCAATCTTGAGCTGTCGATCACCCCCGATGGCGATCACTATGTGCTGAACGGGCGCAAGTGGTGGATTTCGAACGCCATGCACCCGCGCTGCACGATCTGGATCGTGATGGGCAAGACCGATTTCAACGCGCCGCGCCACGCGCAGCATTCGCAGATTCTGGTCGAGCCGGACACGCCGGGGATCACCATTGTCCGCCACCTGACTGTCTTCGGATCGCACAATTCGCCGGGCGGCGAATGCGAGCTGCGGTTCGACAACGTCCGCGTGCCCAAGGAGAACCTGATCCTGGGCGAAGGCCGCGGGTTCGAGATCGCGCAAGGCCGCCTTGGGCCGGGCCGCATCCACCACTGCATGCGCTCGATCGGGCAGGCCCAGC
>CAWUNP010000335.1:0-2385 GCA_963923805.1 uncultured Novosphingobium sp.
TGGCACCTCCCCCAATCCCGAGAGCCCGCCATTCGAGGATATTGCCAACCGCCAGGGGCTGACCAGCGCCACGCTGCGCCAGTACCTGCGCGATGCGCACAACTATCCTGATGCCATGCAGTTCAGGATCGAGCGGGGGCAGGTCCGCGACCTTTCGGCTTATATCGTCACCCTGAAACGGTCTGGTTACAAACCGGCCATCTGACGCCGCGATTGGTCGCAAATTCCTTGCTTTAGCCGGCCCGCGCGCCTAAGCGCCGCCGGTCCCGGACGGCTTCGGCCTGAAAGGATGTCGTGGACGGCATTCGGCCCCTGCGGCGTTCGGCCCACTTTTGGCCCGCTAAAGCAATGGTGCTGCGGCGGAGAAAAGACCAGCGGATACAACCGCTTGGCCGGAAACATCGATAGACAGGAAACTGTACATATGGCTTCTGCAGCCAACCCCACGCGCGACGATTTTGCCGCGCTGCTCGACGAATCCCTCGGCGGCGCCGCTGATGGCGGCTTTGAAGGCCGGGTCGTCAAGGGCACCATTACCGCAATCGAAGGCGACAAGGCCGTGATCGACGTCGGCCTCAAGAGCGAAGGCCGCGTTCCGCTCAAGGAATTCGCCATGGCCGGCCAGCCGCACGGGCTGAAGGTCGGTGACGAAGTCGAAGTCTTCGTTGACCGCGTCGAAAACGCCGATGGCGATGCCATGCTCAGCCGCGACCGCGCCCGCCGCGAAGCCGCCTGGGACAAGCTCGAAGAAGAATTCGGCGAAGGCAAGCGCGTCGAAGGCGTGATCTTCGGCCGCGTCAAGGGCGGCTTCACGGTCGACCTCAATGGCGCCGTTGCCTTCCTCCCCGGCTCGCAGGTCGATATCCGCCCCGTGCGCGACGTGCAGCCGCTGATGGACGTGCCGCAGCCGTTCCAGATCCTCAAGATGGATCGCCGCCGCGGCAACATCGTCGTTTCGCGTCGTGCCGTTCTGGAAGAAACCCGCGCCGAACAGCGTTCGGGCCTGATCCAGAACCTCGCTGAAGGCCAGATCATCGATGGCGTCGTCAAGAACATCACCGATTACGGTGCCTTCGTTGACCTCGGCGGCATCGACGGCCTGCTCCATGTCACCGACATGAGCTACAAGCGCGTCAACCACCCGAACGAAGTCATCAATATCGGTGACACCGTGAAGGTGCAGATCATCCGCATCAATCAGGACACCCAGCGCATCAGCCTGGGCATGAAGCAGCTGGAAAGCGATCCGTGGGAAGGCGTCATCGCCAAGTACCCGGTTGGCGCCAAGCTGCGCGGCGTAGTTACCAACATCACCGAATACGGCGCCTTCGTGGAGCTGGAAGCCGGGATCGAAGGTCTGGTCCACGTTTCGGAAATGTCCTGGACCAAGAAGAACGTCCACCCCGGCAAGATCGTCTCGACCTCGCAGGAAGTCGACGTGCTGGTGCTGGAAGTCGACAGCGACAAGCGCCGCATCAGCCTCGGCCTCAAGCAGGCCCAGCAGAACCCCTGGGAAGCCTTCGCCGAGAAGCACCCGGTCGGTTCGACCGTGGAAGGCGAAGTCAAGAACGCGACCGAATTCGGCCTGTTCATCGGCCTCGATGGCGACGTCGACGGCATGGTCCACATGTCGGACATCGCCTGGGGCATCTCGGGCGAAGACGCGCTGGCCCTGCACCGCAAGGGCGAGCAGGTTTCGGCCATCGTGCTCGACGTCGACGTGGAGAAGGAGCGCATCTCGCTCGGCATGAAGCAGCTTGAAAAGGGTGCTCCGGCCGCTGGCGTGGCTGCTGCCGCTTCGGGCCTGAAGAAGAACGAGATCGTCACCGTGACCGTCCTCGAAGTCCGCGATGGCGGCCTTGAAGTGCAGGCCGGCGAAGATGGTGCCACCGGCTTCATCAAGCGTTCGGACCTGGGCCGCGACCGCGACGAGCAGCGCCCCGACCGCTTCCAGGTTGGCCAGAAGCTCGACGCCATGGTTACCGGCTTCGATCGTTCGAAGAAGCCGAACTTCTCGGTCAAGGCCCGTCAGCTGGCCGAAGAGAAGGAAGCCGTGGAACAGTACGGTTCGTCGGATGCCGGCGCTTCGCTGGGCGACATCCTTGGCGCCGCACTGAAGGCCAAGAAGGACTAATCCGGTGCGCCCCCCAGCAGGCGGGGGCCTCAGGCCGGTCAAGCGACAGGCCTGACAGGACCGAGATCCCCGCCTGCGCGGGGAATCGCAGCAACAAAGGCCCGTCCGGAGCGATCCGGGCGGGCTTTTGCTTTGCGGGCGGAATGGGGTTACCCTGCGCTCATGCTCGAAATTCACCAGTTCCCGTGCCTGTCTGACAACTATGGCTGTCTCTTATACACATCTCCGAGCCCACGAGACCTCTCTACATC
>CAWUNP010000336.1:0-2373 GCA_963923805.1 uncultured Novosphingobium sp.
GGTCTCGTGGGGCTCGGAGATGTGTATAAGAGACAGGAAATCATTGATCGCCAGCAGCCCGACCTTGACCGTGGGGGCAGGCTGGCCCGTGCCCTGCGGGGTGGCGCAGGCGGCAAGCAGGGCAAGGAGGGCGAGCGGCAGGGTGCGGAGATTCGACATGGTGGCGTTCCTAGCCGATGCGGCCAATACGACAAGCTGTCCGTATTATCTGGCTATGACAGTTTCTTGAAAGTTTGCTGCCTTCTTTCTATAATGCGAGTCACAACCTTTTGGGGAGAATGGCGCCATGGCGCGGCCGCAAACCGACATTCAGGCCGGACGCGAGCAATTGCTCGATCTGGTGATGGAGATTATCGAAGAACGCGGCAATGCCGGCTTCACCGTCACCGATCTGGCTTCCCGCGCCGGGATGTCGCCCGCCAGCCTCTATCGCTACTTCGAAAACAAGGAGGCCGTGATCGAGGCCGTGGCCGAACGGTGGTTCGCCCCGAAGGTTGCGATCATGGAAGAAGTGGTCGCCAGCGATCTGCCGCCGCGCCGCAAGATGTATGAATTCTACGCCCGCCGCTTCGTCCACTTGCGGGCGATGTGGGCGAAGGATCCGGTTGCTTTCGCCACCTATTGCGAGCTGGGGGATGAGCATTTTGAGCTTGTCCGCAGCTATATCGATCTGGGCGATCACTATCTGGGCCTGATCATTGGCGAGGCCATGGCCGACGGCTTCTTCGTCGGGCTCGATGTGGACGAGGCAATCAGCCTCGTGAACCAGATTACCGGTTGCTATACCAATATCGGTGTCATGCAGCACCTGATGCCCCGGCTCTCGGAAGAAAAGCTGGCGCGGATCATCGATGCCACCTTCGATGGCCTCTCGGCGGCCGACCGCGGCGCCCGCGCCGTAACCGGGCTGCGCGCGGCATAATGGCTCTGGCGGGCGACAGCCTGCATTTGGCGCCCTAGCGAATCTACGCATTCGAGTTTACTTACAAGGGTGTGAGCAAGACCCTTTCCCATGACTTCGCAATTGCGGTGCAGCCCCAGGACATCGATTTCATGGGGCACGTCAACAATGCGCGCTACCTGAACTGGGTGCAGGAGGCCGTGCTCGATCACTGGCGCGCCTTCGCCCCGCCGCACGCCGTCGCCGCGCACCTGTGGGTCGCGCTCAAGCATGAAATTACCTACCGCAAGCCCGGCTTCCTCGGCGATGCGGTAGTGGCCACGGTCCTGCTGGAAAAGGTCCAGGGCGTGCGCGCGGTTTATGAAACCGTGATCCGCCGGGGTGAAGACATCCTCGCCGAAGTCCGCTCGACCTGGTGCTCGATTGACGCGGAAACACTCCGCCCCGCGCGGCTGGCGCGGGCCGGTGTTGCAAGCCAATCGCGGAGGCGATTGGCGCGACCTGATCAAACGTCCAGGTTCGCCACGTTCAGCGCGTTTTCCTGGATGAAGTCGCGGCGCGGTTCGACCACGTCGCCCATCAGGCGGGTGAAGATCTCGTCGGTAACGTCGGCGTCCTCGACCTTGACCTGCAGCAGGCTGCGGTTGTCCGGATCAAGCGTGGTCTCCCACAGCTGCTCCGCGTTCATTTCGCCCAGACCCTTGTAGCGCGCGATTGACAGGCCCTTGCGGCCCGCGGCCAGCACGGCATCGAGCAGCTGGCTCGGGCGGGTGATCGTGCCGTCGCCCGCGATCTGACGGACGGGTGCTGCGCTCTCGGCCTCTTCGGCCTCGCCATCGGCGTCCGCATCGGCGGCCCCAGCGCGCACCAGGCGGGCCACGCCGGCATAGGCATCGGCCTGTTCGGCGGCGACACGGGCCAGCTTGCGCGCTTCGGCGCTGGTCAGGAAGCTCGCGTCAATCGGGAAGGCATCGGTCACCCCGCGCCAGACGCGTTCGACCAGGACCGAGCCATCCTCGCGCAGGCTGGCGCTCCAGCGGGCTTCCTGATCAGCCCGGCCGAGCCGTTCCGCCACGCGCACCAGTGCGGCGCTGCGATCGGCGGCGCTGATATCGGGCAACAGCGCGCCGTCAAGCGCCAGGGCTTCGATCACGGCGGCGTCATAGCGGCGCGGGACGAAGCCCATCAGGCTGCGCAGGCGCAGCGCGTGTTCGATCAGCGCTTCCAGATCGGCGCCGCTGCGGGCCCCGCCCGATGTTTCCAGCACGCGGCCCGCCAGCCCGGCTTCGACCAGGTAGCGATCGAGCGCGGCGGCATCCTTGAGGTAGACTTCCGAGCGGCCCTTGCTGACCTTGTAGAGCGGCGGCTGGGCGATGAAGAGATGCCCGTTGCGGATGATCTCCGGCATCTGCCGGTGGAAGAAGGTCAGCAGCAAGGGCCGCTCGGAAGTCTACCTCAAGGATGCCGCCGCG
>CAWUNP010000337.1:0-2367 GCA_963923805.1 uncultured Novosphingobium sp.
CCACTTGCCTCCGATCACGTCGATGCCGACGAAGATCAGGCCGAGCCGCTTGAGCTCCGGCCCCAGTGCATCGCAGATTTCCTGTTCACGTGCAGTCAGCTCGGTCGCCTCAGCGCTCCCGCCCACGGCCAGGTTGGAGCGGAACTCACCCTCACCCGGTTTGCGGTTGATCGCGCCAGCCACCTCGCCATCGATCAGCACGATGCGCTTATCGCCCTGCGCCACTTCGGGCAGGAACGGCTGGACCATGTGCGGTTCGGGCCAGGTCTGGTTGAACACCTCCAACAGCGCGGAAAGGTTGTCACCCTCTGCGGGCACGCGGAAGATCGCTTTGCCGCCATTGCCGTGGATTGGCTTGACCACCACGGCGCCATGCTCCGCCTGGAAGGCGCGCACTTCATCGACCGAACGCGTCACCAGCGTAGGCGGCATGAAGCGGCGAAAGTCCAGCACCATCACCTTTTCCGGCGCATTGCGGACCGAGCGCGGATTGTTGACCACCAGCGTCTCACTTTCGATCCGCTCGAGCAGGTGCGTCGCAGTGATATAGCCCATGTGGAACGGCGGATCCTGCCGCATCAGCACCACATCGATATCGCGGCCCAGATCAAGCCGGACCGGATCGCCCTTGGTGAAATGATCGCCCATCACGCGCTGCACAGTGACCGGGTGGGCCACGGCGGTCAGCCGGTCATCGGCATCCAGCGTCAGCGCGTTCACATCGTAGTGATAGACACGGTGCCCCCGGGCCTGCGCGGTAAGCATCAGCGCAAAGCTGGAATCGCCGTGGATGTTGATCGTTTCTATGGGGTCCATCTGGACCGCGACACGCAGGGTCATGCAAATTCCTCAAGCCACCAGAGCGTTCTCCAGATGGCGCGGGAAACGCCACGGCGCAAGCAGGAGAACGTCAATCCGGACAAGATCGCCAGATTTGGCATAGCGGTGGGCCACTGCCTCGGCTGCTGCCGCAACGCGGCGCAGCCGCCAGGGATCGACCGCCTGATCAAGCAGGCCGGCCGATGCCCGCCATTTGACCTCAACAAAGATCGTCGTGGCCCCGCGCCGGGCGATCAGGTCAATCTCGCCCCGCGGGGTCTTGAGCCGCTGCGCGACAATTCGCCAACCCTTCAGGCGGAGGTAAAGGTCCGCCCATGCCTCCCCGCGCCGCCCTTGCGCCTCGCGCCGGGCCCGCTGGTTCATTTCAGTTCCAGCGCCCGGGCATAGAGCACCTTGCGATCGAGCCCGGTGGCCTTGGCCACCGCCGCTGCCGCTTGCGAGGCCTTGTCCGTCTTGAGCGCTGCCAGCAGCATTGCATCGATATCGAAATCACCGACGGCAGCATCGCCCGGCGGGGCTATCACCAGGGCAATCTCTCCCTTGGGGGGATTGGCGGTGTAATGGGCGATAAGGTCTTCCGGTGAACCCGTGCGGCATTCTTCGAACCGCTTGGTCAGTTCGCGCGCCACCGCCACTTCGCGTCCCGGCAATTCCGCTCCGATAGCTGTAAGGGCATCGGTCAGGCGCGGCGACGTTTCATAGAACAGCAAGGTGGCATCAACCGCAGCCAGACCACGTAGTGCGTCCCGCCGGGTTTTGTCCTTGTTGGGCAGGAAGCCCGCGAACAGGAAGCGATCACTGGGCAGGCCGGCCAAGGTCAGCGCCATAATCGCCGCGCTTGGTCCCGGCAGGCTGGTAACCGCAATGCCCCGATCCCGCGCCGCCCGGACCAGCTTGAACCCGGGATCGGAAATCAGCGGCGTACCGGCATCGCTAACCAGGGCCACCGGCTGTTCGCTGGCGAGGGCCAGGATATGATCGCGCGTCGCCTCGCTGGCATGATCGTCATAGCGGATAAGCCGCTGTTTTATTTCCAGATGGTGCAGCAATTTGCCCGTGACGCGGGTATCTTCGCACGCTACCGCAGCGACGCCGCGCAACGTCGTGATGGCTCGAAGGGTTATATCGCCAAGATTGCCAATCGGTGTGGCAACAATGTAGAGTCCCGGGGAAAGCGGCGCGTCCATAACGGGTTAATGGACTGCCACGAGGAGAGCGTAAAGTGATGACCTTCAATCGGCGCAATGTCGTGATGCTGGGTGCTGTCGTTTTGCTCGCAGGATGCAAGGTTGTTCCCAAAGGTGGGCCGACCAGCGCACCGCCGCCCGAAGACCGGCCCGGCGAAGGTTTGCCGGCCGATCAGTTGCGTCACCGCGTGGCCCTGCTTGTGCCGCTTAGTGGTGCCAATGCCGATGTTGGCCAGTCGATCGCCAATGCCACCACCATGGCGCTGCTTGATACCAATGCGGAGAATATCCGGATCACCACCTATGACACCTCGGCCAGCGCGGCGGCGGCAGCGACCAA
>CAWUNP010000338.1:0-2360 GCA_963923805.1 uncultured Novosphingobium sp.
TTGGTCAGGGGCGGGGCACCATCGCCGGCCGGAACGCCGGTGGCCGGCGCCGCCGGAGGCGTAGCGCCCGTGCTGGCGGCATCGCTGGCCGCATCGCTGGCCATGCCGGTTTCGGTAGCCGCTGCATCAGCTGCGGGGGTGGCCGCCGCATCGATCCCGCCAACCGCCTCTTCCGCCGGCATTTCGACGTTATCGGGCGAGGCTGCTTCGTTGGCGCTGTCACTGCTGCCGCAGGCGGCAAGCGCGAAGCTGGCGGAAACGAGGGTGGCGAAAGCGATCTTCTTCATGAACAGTCTCTCTGCAGCGGCATTGGGCAAAGCATTGCGAATCCATGACGCTTTTACGCCTTCGCGGACCTGGTGCCAACCGCAAGCGGGCATCGTTCCACCGCTGCGAATGCGCGGTTGATAACATATAAAGATTTCTTTATATGATCGCCAAGATGAAGATCGACCCGACCCTGCGCGCCCTGGCGGACCCGACCCGGCTGCGGATCATGCGGCTGCTGGCCCATATGGAGCTGGCCGTCGGCGAATTGGCACAAGTGCTGGGCCAAAGCCAGCCGCGCGTTTCCCGTCATGTCCGAATTCTCTGCGATGCCGGCCTGGCCGAGCGGCGCAAGGAAGGATCCTGGGTGTTCCTGCGCAGCGCGATTGGTGAGGATCGCGCCCCGCCCCTGGGTGCTGCTGCGGCGCGCCTGCTGGCCGTGGCCGAGGAAGGCGATGCAGCCTTCGCCGCGCGTTGCCAGGAAGACCGCCGTCATCTGGCTGCGATCCGTGCCGCGCGCGAGACCAGCGCTGCCAGCTACTTCGCGCGCCATGCCGACGAATGGGATACCCTGCGCAGCCTGCATTCGCCCGATGGGCCGGTCGAGGCTGCGCTCGATCGCGCGCTGGGCGATGGATCGCTGGGCAGGTTGCTGGATATCGGTACCGGCACCGGCCGCATGGCCGAACTGTTCGCGCCGCGCGCCATGCATGTCACCGGGCTCGACAACAGCCCCGAAATGCTCCGGATCGCCCGCGCGCGGTTGCAGCACCTGCCGACCGAAGCCTTCGCGCTGGTCCAGGGCGATTTTGCCCGCTTGCCCTTTGCCGACCAGAGCTTTGACACCGTGCTGTTCCATCAGGTGCTGCACTATGCCCAGGCGCCCGAGCTCGTGCTGGCCGAAGCGGCCCGTGTGGCGCGTCCGGACGGCGTACTGGCGATCGTCGATTTTGCAGCGCATGACCGGGAAGAGCTGCGTACCGCCCATGCCCATGCACGTCTTGGCTTTACCGACGAACAGATGCTCGGCCTGCTGAGCGATGCCGGGTTCGTCCCCGCCGCGCCGGTTGCCCTGCCCGGCCAGCCGCTGACCGTCAAAATCTGGACCGCGCGCCGCGTCAAAACGGCCGGGTCCCTCGCAAAGGCGATTGCCCAATGAATCAGGCCAGCGAAACCCGGCTTGCCCACGATGCCCCCCTGTTCGCCGGTCTGCCGGGCGATATCGGAGTGTCGTTC
This sequence comes from uncultured Novosphingobium sp., assembly GCA_963923805.1. Taxonomy (GTDB): domain Bacteria; phylum Pseudomonadota; class Alphaproteobacteria; order Sphingomonadales; family Sphingomonadaceae; genus Novosphingobium. The sequence continues at coordinate 1,504 of CAWUNP010000338.1, forward strand.
GAATTCTTCCCGCCCAAGACCGAGAAGATGGAAGAAACGCTGTGGGACTCTGTCCTGACGCTGGAGCCGCTGGCCCCGCGCTTCGTCTCGGTTACCTATGGCGCTGGTGGCACGACGCGGGAGCGGACCCACAACACTGTCGCCCGGATCGTGCGCGAAACCGGCATTCCCGCCGCCGCCCATCTAACCTGCGTTGAAGCCACCAAGGATGAGATCGCCGAAGTCGCGGACGCCTATTGGCAGGCGGGCGTGCGTCACATCGTTGCGCTGCGCGGCGATCCGCCGGGCGGCGCAGCCAAGTTCACCCCGCACCCGCAGGGCTATGCCAATGCCGTGGAGCTGGTGGCGGGCCTGCGCGAAATTCACCCGTTCGAACTGTCGGTCAGCGCCTATCCGGAAACCCATCCCGATGCCGCCAGCCCGGCCGCCGATCTGGATAACCTCAAGCGCAAGCTCGATGCCGGGGCCAGCCGCGCGATCACCCAGTTCTTCTTTGAGCCGGACACCTTCTTCCGCTTCCAGGACGCCTGCCTGGCCGCCGGGATCGATGCCGAGATCGTGCCGGGGATCATGCCGGTGACCAACTTTGCCGCGATCCAGCGGATGAGCGGGATGACCGGTACGGCCGTGCCCGATTGGCTGGGCCAGCTGTTCGAAGGTCTGGACGAAAAGCCGGCCGCACGCCAGCTGGTCGCCGCCACGGTTGCCGCCGAATTCTGCCGCAGGCTCTATGCTGGTGGCGTCCGCGACTTCCACTTCTACACCCTCAATCGGGCCGAGCTGTCCTACGCAATCTGCCACCTGCTCGGCCTGCGTCCGGAGACCCTGTCTCTTATACACATCTCCGAGCCCACGAG
>CAWUNP010000339.1:0-2352 GCA_963923805.1 uncultured Novosphingobium sp.
AGATGTAGAGAGGTCTCGTGGGCTCGGAGATGTGTATAAGAGACAGGGCAGACCACGTGGTTGATCGAGATGCAGCACGAATGGGTATAGCCGCGATAGCCCAGCGTGGCCGGAACCGCGCCGCCATCCAGCGTCATCTGCCGAACGATGTCATCCAGTTCCTGCGTCGATACGCCCGGCTTGACATGCGGCACCAGCGCATCAAGGATTTCGGCTGCCAGCCGGCCGGCACGGCGCATGCCTTCAAAGCCCTCGGGCCCGTGCAGCTTGATCGTGCCGTCGCGCAGGACGGTCTCGGCTCCGGTTACTACCTGATACTGTGTCATCGCCGCGCCATATAGGCCCGGTGCGGCCAAAAAGCGAGGGGGCGGTCAGCGCCCCAGCGCAAAGACCGACCGGTACTGCGGCTTGACCGCCGCCAGCACCGCCTTGGTCACCGGCAGGGTGATCTCATAGTCCCCTTCGGCATAAGGCCCGGCCTCATAGGGTGCTACCAGTATTCCGATCCGGTCAAACTGCTGCTGGTTGGATGATCCGAGGATCACGGTCGAGGCGGTGGGATCAATGCACTGGTCGAACGGATCATCGCTGTCAGGCAGCACCGGCTCACCGCGCCGCTCGGCCCGTTCGCGGTTGAGCGCCTTGCAGAACGGATCGCGGATCGCCTTGGCCAGGGCCGCGCGCGAGGCGAACAGATCGGTCGCGACCCGGCTCTGATCGGCGGTCTTGTCCCATAGCAGGGCTTGCGACCAGTGGTTGGGATGCGCGCCGCCGGTAAACGAAGTGACCGACGCCGTCAGGCTCAGCCAGCCGGGCAAGTCGGTCACCACCGACCAGTTTACCGCATGGCTGTATGGGTTGAAGCTGAAGCCGCCGTCCTTCGCCGCAGCCTGCCCTTCGCGCGCGTCGGAAACCAGTGCACGGCGCTGCTTGGCGAGGTCCGCTTCCAGTTCGGCCACCAGCGAGGGGATTGCCGCGGCCTCGGCCGGATAGCCGTATTCAAATTCGAAGAGCGCGGTCTGCTCCTGCGTCGTGCGGGCCAGCGGCGCGATGGTGGCCGTTGCCGTCGGCTCGGCGGCCGGCGTAGCCGCGGTCGATGCCGCCGGCTTGGCGGACTGGCTGTCATTCTTTTCCGGCACGCAGGCCGTTGCCAAGAGCAGGAACAGGATCGCCCCTTTACGCATTTGCCAAATTCCTCTCGCACCTTGCGCCGCAGCGCGGCTATGGCGGGGACCATGACCGATAAGCACGCAACGATCCAGCCCGACCGGGACCAGCCAGCCACCCCGATCCACGTGATCGACAAGGCCGGACTGGCAGACTTTCTCAAAAACCTGCCCGGATCCGCGCGCTCGGCGCTGGCGGCGCAGAAATTTGCCGCCGCGCCGTTTGAGCACGCAATTATCCCCAACGGTGACGATTGGGCCGTGGTCACTGGCGTTGCCGATGCGGCCGAACTCGGCACCTGGTGCCTGGCACGCCTGGGGGAAAGCCTGCCGGGCGGAACCTATCGCCTGGCCAATGCGGACAGCGCCCCGGCCCTGTTTGGCTGGGCCGCCGGGCAATACCGATTTGACCGCTACCGCGCAGCGCCTTGTGACGAAGCCCCGCGGGTGCTGTTGACCAAGGCGGTCAGCGCGATTGAGCCGGTCATGGCCGAAGTCGCCGCGACCGCGCTGGTCCGTGACATGGTCAACACCCCGGCCGAAGACATGGGCCCGGCCCAGATCGAGGCCGAGGTGGAACGCGTGGCCAAGGCCAACAAGGCCGAGGTCAAGATGACCAGCGGCGATGCGCTGGAGCAGGGTTTTCCGATGGTCCACGCCGTCGGCCGCGCCGCCGGGCGCAGCCACGCCCCGCGCCTGATCGAACTGACCTGGGGGGATCCGCGCCACCCGAAGCTGGCGATTGTTGGCAAGGGCGTCTGCTTTGACAGCGGCGGGCTGGATATCAAGCCCGCCTCGGGCATGGCGCTGATGAAGAAGGACATGGGCGGCGCAGCCCATGCCCTCGCCTTGGCCCAACTGGTCATGCAGGGCCACCTCAAGGTGCGGCTGCACCTGCTGATCCCGGCGGTGGAGAATGCGATTGCCGGCAACGCCTTCCGCCCCGGTGATGTGCTGAAGAGCCGGGCCGGCCTGTCGGTCGAAATCGGCAATACCGATGCCGAAGGGCGACTGGTGCTAGGCGACGCCTTGACCCGCGCAGGCGAGGAAGAACCCGAACTGGTGATCGACTTTGCGACGCTGACGGGTGCCGCGCGCGTGGCCGTCGGGCCTGATCTCCCCGCCCTGTTCACCCGCCGCGACGAGACGGCGGCGGAAATGCTGGCGGCCGGCGAAGCGGCGAACG
>CAWUNP010000340.1:0-2334 GCA_963923805.1 uncultured Novosphingobium sp.
GGAGTATCGTCGGCAGCGTCAGATGTGTATAAGAGACAGCTGCCATACTTAACCAGACCGATGAAACCACCGTAGGTTTCGTTGGCCGCCTTCATGTCATTTCCCGAAGCCATAATCCTGTCCCTGATTGGCAAGTTGCACTTTCCCGCTTCGTCTAACTTGGCCCCCGCCGACACTCAAGAGGGAGTTCAGCAGAAATCGCCCCAATTCGCAGGCTTAATCGCCTCTTTACTCCCTTGCGCTATCTGCCCGGTCAGAACGAGCGGAGAAGTGCAGCAAGACCATGGCGGATTTCGAGCAGCAAACCCTGATGCTGATCGATGATGAGCCGGCGCAAAGCCGGCTGATCACCGCGCTGGCCATGCGCGAGGGCTGGCGCACCCTGGTGGTCAGCGATTCCGAAACCGCCATTGCCACGCTGGGCACGCGGCAAGGCATGCAACTGGGCGCGATCATCCTGGACCAGTGGGTTCCCGGTGACGAAGCCTGCACCCTGATCGCCGAACTCAAGAGCCGCCGCCCGGCCCTGCCGATATTGATGCTGACGGCCTCGGCTTCACCGCTGCTGGCCGTGGAGGCCATGCGCGCCGGGGCGACCGACTATCTGGTCAAGCCCGTCTCGCCCGAGCGTCTGATGCAGGCATTGCGCATGGCCACCACCCGTGAAGCCTCGCGCGACGAGTTGATGCCGCTGACCGAGAAGCTGCCATCAAAGCCCGATTTCAATGCCATGATTGGCGCCTCGCCCACCTTTCGTTCGGCCCTGGCGATTGCCGCAAAGGCCGCGCGCGGTCACGGCCCGGTGCTGATCGAAGGGGAGAGCGGCACTGGCAAGGATATGATGATCCGGGCCATGCAGGCGGCCAGCCCCCGCGCCAAAGCCCCGTTCCGCCTGCTCAATATTGGCGCCATTCCCGCCAATTCGGTTGAATCGGCACTGTTCGGGCACGAAAAGGGCGCCTTCCCGGGGGCCTTTGACCGGCATATCGGGGCGCTCCAGCACGCCGATGGCGGCACCCTGGCGCTTGATGAAATTGATCGCCTGCCGCTACCCGTGCAGCAGCGCCTGCTCGAATCGATCCAGCGCGGCGATGTACGGCCGATCGGGGCGCGCCATTCGTTCCGGATCGACGTGCGCCTGATAGCGGCGAGCAACCTGCCGCTCAAGGACGTTGTTGCCGAAGGGCATTTCCTGCCTGAACTGAGCCAGTCGATCTCCGGCATTACCGTAAAACTGCCGGCCCTGCGCGATCGGGCCGGTGATATCCCGGCCCTTACCCGGCACTTACTGGCCCGGATCGGTGAGCAACCGGGCCTGCGCCAAATCGGCATTACCGATGGCGCGCTCGCCCTGCTGTCGGCCTATGACTGGCCCGGCAATGTCCGCCAGCTTCAGGCCGTACTGTTCCGTGCCGCGGTGTTCTGCGATGGCGATGCCCTGACGGCAGACGATTTCCCGCAGCTGGCCGATATGCTGGGCGAACACGGCTGTGGCGCGATCCACCACCATGAAGCGATCGGGGTGACGCTCTACACGCCCGACGGCAACCTGCGCCCGCTGGAAGAGATCGAGGCTGACGTCATCCGCCTCGCAATCGGACATTATCGCGGCCGGATGACCGAAGTGGCGCGGCGGCTCGGGATCGGGCGATCAACGCTTTACCGCAAGTTATCGGATCTCGGGATCGGCGAGGTCGCCTAACCGGCAAGCTGCGAAAAATCGGTCAGGGCGGCATCGCGCAAGCCGCGCCAGACCCGCATGGCCTGAACCGTTTCCGGCACATCGTGAACCCGCAGCAATTGCACCCCAGCCTCCAGCGCGCGGACTGCCAGCATGATTGAGCCAGCAAGCCGCTGATGGGCCGGAGCCTCGCCCGACAGTGCGCCGATCATCCGCTTGCGACTGGCCCCTACCAGCAGCGGCTGGCCCAAAGCGTGGAACAGCGGCAGTGCGTTGATCAGCGCCAGATTGTCCGCCAGCGTCTTGCCAAAGCCGATGCCCGGATCGAGCACGATCTTTTCGCGCAGAATACCCGCCGCCATCGCCGCATCGCGCCGCGCGGCCAACCAATCGAATACGTCGAACACGACATCGCTGTAGCTGCCGCCGGAGTGAAGGTCATCGCCCTCACCCGGCGCGTGCATCAGCACCACGGGCGCGCCCGAAGCGGCGGCAAATTCCAGACTGCGCGGATCGTGGCGCAGCGCCGACACATCGTTGATAATATGTGCGCCGGCCGCCAGCGCGGCTTCAAGCACCGCCGGGCGGCGACTGTCGATCGAAATCGCCGCGCCCGATGCGGCCAGACGCTCCACCATCGGCACGACGCGTTT
>CAWUNP010000341.1:0-2323 GCA_963923805.1 uncultured Novosphingobium sp.
CTCTCGGATGAACGCCACGACGGGACTTACCGCCCCGCCGCCGTGCTGGCCGCGATCACCGAGCGCGAGCGGCCCGGCTTCCTGCTGATCCACCGCCCTTCCAACATGCGCTCGCACCCCGGGCAGGTCGCCTTTCCCGGCGGCAAGATCGATCCCGGCGAAACCCCGGTTGAAGCGGCCCTGCGCGAAGCCTGGGAGGAACTGGGCATCCACCAACGCGACGTCACCGTGATCGGCACCAGCGACACCTATCGCACCGGCACCGGCTATGAGGTGACCCCGGTGATCGCCGTGGTGCCGCCAGACCTTGAACTCAACCCCAGCCCGACCGAAGTGGCGCAGTGGTTCGAAGCGCCGGTCGATTTCGTTTTCAGCCGCGACAACCAGGTCGAGCAATCGGCATTTTGGCAAGGCGCGGAAAGGCGCTACATCGAGATCATGTGGCAACAACATCGCATTTGGGGCGTCACCGCCGCGATCATCCATAACCTCTCGCGGCGGATTGCATGGTGACCACGCTTCCCTCGGCAGACTGGACCCGGCGTGCCGATCTGGCGGCGCTGATCGCCGCGCTGGGCGCTGGCAACGCGCGCTATGTCGGCGGCGCGGTGCGTGACACCCTGCTGGGCATCCCGGTCAAGGACGTGGACATTGCCACCCCGCTTGAGCCGCAAGCCGTCATGAAGCTGCTGAAGGATGCCGGCATTCAGGCGATCCCGACCGGGATCGAGCATGGCACGATCACCGCAGTCCTGCCGCAAGGGCCGGTCGAGATCACAACGCTGCGCCATGACGTCAGCACCGATGGCCGCCGCGCCACCGTGGCCTTTGCCAGCGACTGGCAGGACGATGCCGCGCGCCGTGATTTTACGATCAACGCGCTCTATGCCGATCCTGCGAGTGGCGAAATCTTTGACTGGTTCGGCGGCCTTGATGATCTGGCAGCCCGGCGGGTGCGTTTCATCGGCGATCCGCACCAGCGCATCCGCGAGGATCACTTGCGGATCCTGCGCTATTTCCGGTTCCAGGCTCGGTTTGGCTCCACCCCGGCCGACACCGCATCCGAAAGCGCCTGCGCCGAGCTGGCGGCAACGCTCAAAGGCTTGTCGCGCGAGCGCGTGGGCATGGAGATGATGAACCTCCTCTCGCTGGCAAATCCGGCCCCCACCGTGTCCCGGATGGCCGAGCTTGGCGTGTTGGAAGTGGTCCTGCCGGAAGCAGACGTCGAAGCCCTGACTGCGTTGACCGTGCAGGAAACCCGCCAGGAAATTGCGCCGGATGCCCTGCGCCGCCTCGCTGCGCTGCTCCCCGCCGATGTTCAGCTAGCCGAAGCCGTGGCGAGCCGCTTCCGGCTATCAGGCGCACAGAAGAAGCGTCTTGCCCTCGCCGCTGCGCGCAATGGCACGGAAGCCGAAGCGCGCCCGCTGGCTTACCGGCTGGGGATTGACGCGGCGCTTGATCGCCTGCTGATAGCCGGAACCGACACATCCGCCTTGAAGGGCTGGGTCATCCCCCAGTTCCCACTCAAAGGCGGAGAGATCGTCGCCCGCGGGATAAAGGCCGGGCCGGACGTGGCCCGCGTGCTGCGACAGGTCGAAAACGGCTGGATCGCCGCCGGGTTTGCCGACAGCGTGATCCCCGCCCTGCTCGACGCCGAACTGCGCGAGCAGGCCTGAACAGAGCCTAGAACTTGTTATCCCGCGGGAAGCCGTTGGGCGGCAGGCGGCCAGCCGCACCGCGCGCGACCTTCCAAAGGCGCATGTCGCCCTCGGTCCGCACGCGGCCAGTATCGCCGCCCATCTTCCATGACAGGCCTTCGTCCAGCTTCAGCGTGGTCGCATCGGCCAGCCCGCCGTCGCGGTAGCGCTGCAGCGTCACGCCCTGCCCCTTGGCAAGGATCGGCAGCTCTTCCAGGCTGAAGATCACCAGCTTGCGGTTATCGCCCACCACCGCGATGTGATCGTGCTCGGGCAGAATTTCGCGGACCACGGCGAGCTTCACGCCCGGCTTGGTGGTCATCACCCCGCGGCCCTTGCGCGTTTCGGCCAGCAGTTCGTCGGCTTCTGCCGCAAAGCCGCGGCCGATATTGCTGGCCAGCAGCAATTGCGCCTTGGGCTTGTAGACCAGCACGCCAACGATTTCTGCCCCGGCGTCGATATCGATCATCGTGCGGACCGGTTCGCCAAAGCCGCGCGCTGAGGGGAGCTTGTCACAACCCAAAGTGTAGAACCGGCCATTGTCGCAGGCGATCAGCAGCTTGTCGGTGGTCTGGGCGTGGATCGCGAAGGCCGGTCCATCGCCTTCCTTGAACTTGAATTCCTTG
>CAWUNP010000342.1:0-2315 GCA_963923805.1 uncultured Novosphingobium sp.
GTAGAGAGGTCTCGTGGGCTCGGAGATGTGTATAAGAGACAGTCCCAGACCATCGCCGCGCCATCATTGGCGACGACGCGCTGGAAGCCTTCCTTGTAGATTTCGTAAGCCTCGCGGCCCGTCAGGCCCTTCCCGTGGTTGGGATGGCCTTCGGGATATTCCGCGAGCTCACGAAACTTGATCAGGTTGAGCACGTGGATCGGCCGGTCACGCGGCAGGTCCTTGAAGGCCTGCCAGTTCTCCCGGCTCGGATCCACATGGCCCGTCATGGTCAGGCCTCCGCCAGCTTGTATTCGCGGAACTGGTCGCGCAGGTCCTTCTTGCTGATCTTGCCGGTGGCCCCGTGCGGGATCGCATCGACGAATTCGATCGCATCGGGCAGCCACCACTTGGCAACCTTTTCAGCGAGATGCGCCATGATCGCTTCCTTGGTCACGTCCATGCCGGCCTTCTTGACCACGACCAGGATCGGGCGCTCATCCCACTTGGGGTGGTAAATCCCGATCGCCGCCGCCTCGGCCACGCCGGGGACGCCAACTGCGGCGTTTTCCAGTTCGACCGAGCTGATCCACTCCCCGCCAGACTTGATCACGTCCTTGGTCCGGTCGGTCAGTTGCAGCGTGCCGTCGGGATGCAGGATCGCCACATCGCCGGTATCGAACCACTGTTCGGCATCGGTCGCATCGGCTTCGGCCTTGAAGTAGCGCTTGATGATCCACGGCCCGCGCACCTGCAGCGCGCCGCTGGTCTGACCGTCGCGCGGCAGGACCTTGGTGGGATCGCCCAGATCGACGGTGCGCAGTTCAACCCCGAACGGCACCCGGCCCTGCATCTGCTTGATCGAAACCTGTTCCTCGAAGGAAAGCGTGTCCCAGTCCCAGGTCTGGGCGCCGGTCGTGCCGATCGGGCTGGTTTCGGTCATGCCCCAGGCGTGGGCGACATTGACCCCGGCCTTCATCAGCCGCTCGATCATGAAGCGCGGCGCGGCCGAGCCGCCGATGATCGCGTGACGCAGCGTGGGAAGTTCGGTGCCGGTGGCATCCATGTGCTGGAAGGTGGCCAGCCAGACAGTCGGCACCCCGGCGGAATGGGTCACCTTCTCGCGGTTCATCAGTTCGCACAGCACGGCGGCATCGTTGACCGCCGAAAAGACGAACTTGATCCCCGCCGCCGCCCCGGCCCAGGGCAGGCCCCAGCTGGCGGCATGGAACATCGGCACCACCGGCAGCATCACCGAGCGCGTATCGAAATCGAAGATCGAGGGCTGCAGGCCGGTGATGGCATGGAGCATGGTCGAACGGTGCTCATAAAGCACGCCCTTGGGATTGCCGGTCGTGCCGCTGGTGTAGCAGAGCATGCAGGGATCACGCTCGTCACCGGTGGCCCAGCTGGTCTGGCCATCTTCGGCGCCGATCCAGGCCTCAAACTCCCCATTATCGAAGCAGATGAAGTGCTTGATCGTGGCCCACTTGGGCTTCATCCGCTCGATAATCGGGGCGAAGGCCGCATCATAGAGCAGCACCACGTCTTCGGCATGATTGGCGATGTACTCAAGCTGATCATCGAACAGCCGCGGGTTGATCGTGTGGAGCACCCCGCCCACGCCCACGGCACCATACCACGAGACAAGGTGACGGCTGTGGTTCATCGCCAGGGTGGCGATCCGGTCGCCCTGCTGCACGCCCAGCTTGCGCAGCGCCTGGGTCATCCGCAGCGCATCGTGGCGAATGCCGCCCCAGGTAGTGCGGGTTTCGCTGCCATCGGCCCAGCGGGTGACGATTTCGCGATTGCCATGTTCACGCGCGGCGTGGTCGATCAGGTGGGTGACCCGCAGGTCAAAGTCTTGCATTGCTCCCAGCATCAGGCTCTCCAAATCCCCCACCCGATTGTTATGTTACGCGACGAGGCGAAGATGCCCCGCACTGCGCCGCGCGGTTAAAGCCACATTGGCAAGACCTTCGACGCTTGCCAAGCGTTCGGCGACATCGCTGTCGAGATGGAACTGCCGGCCCAGCCGCAGCAGCGGTTCCTGACCCATGCCGGTGCGCAGCCGGACCAGCACTTCGCCCGTGCCGGCGCCATCGGGCCCCAGCAGCGTCGCCAGATCCTGCATCGCCTCAGACACCAGCACATCCAGCTGCAGCTGCATCTGGGCCGAACCCTTGACCTCTTCCAGCGGCCGCGCGCCGCGCACGGTAACGCGCGGCGGCTCATCCGGGCTGGGCGCATCCAGCTCCACCGTCAGCAGCAGGCAGGTGCCGTCCTTGGCCCAGGCCCTGTCTCTTATACACATCTCCGAGCCCACGAGACCTCTC
>CAWUNP010000343.1:0-2315 GCA_963923805.1 uncultured Novosphingobium sp.
GGCCAGATATGGGCCATGACCAGGTGACCCGGCAGTCCCTTCAAAAACACACCGTGACAAACCGCGAGCAGGTGGCTGAGCGGATCAAGCCTGGCAACCGGCTGCAACCACAAGGGCATTCCATCAATCGGACTGGCATATCCCGAAAGCAGGATCATCGGCACGATCAGGCCGGTGCCGAGAATGGCGGAGATATGTTTGAAATCAGGGGCCATCTTACCCTCCGTAACCATAATAGGAGCCGAAGCGGCCGCCGCTTGGGCTGAAATGCACGGCGTTGAGCAGCAACTGGATGTTCGGGCAGGCCGAGAGCAGGCGGATGGCGTCTTCGAGCGATCCCTGTCCCGTCCTGTCTGCCCGGGCCACGACCACGGCCTGCCCAGCATATTTGGCCAGTTCCGGCGCGGGCGATGCCGCCAGCGCGGGCGGTGAATCAAAGATCACGAAGCGGTTCGGAGCCCCGTCGATCAGGCGGTCGAGCACCAGCCGGGTGCGCGAGCTGGAAAGATATTCCGTGTCAGAGGTCGTGGCACTGCCGGCGGGGAGGACCCACAGGCCCGCAATGTCGGTAGCCTGAACGCAATCAACCACGTCGATGTCCGGGTCGGACAGGGCGTCCATCAGCCCTTTCCCACCCGGCATTCCCAGAGCAGACAGAACCGAAGGCTTGGCAAAGTCGGCATCGACCAGCAGGACCTCGGTCTCCTTCTCCGCAGCGATTGCGAGCGCGAGGTTGACCGAGGTGAAGGTCTTGCCCTCGCCCGGCAGCGGAGAGCAAATCAGCACGCGCTGGGCGGCATGACCCATGCCTTGCTGCTGCAACTGGCTGGCATTGAACAGCAGCTGGCGCTTGATGATCCGAAACTCTTCCAGCAGGGCGGTTACCGCCGCTTCTGGCTCGATCAGTCCCTGGTCGCGCAGATGCTGCCGCGAAATGCGGTGGCACGGACCGGTAAACTGCACAGGCTCGACTGACGGAACCAGGGCCGCCCGACCGGTAGTGCCGGTGATAACTTCCGGCGTGACCACCTCTGGTGCAGCAGGTTCGGCCGGCGGCACGGCAATCGCCGCTGGCGCTGGCGTCCGATCAACCGGATCCGCCGGTTCAACCACTGGCACAGCTTCACCAGCCTTGCGATACCGCCGACGCTTGGCGGCTGGCGGAACCAGCGCCTCCGGGATCGGGGCCGGAGCCAACCGAACCAGATTATAGTTCCGCACGACCCGCTCGATCAGGGTCGCTTGCCCGGCTTCGGGCGAAGAGGATATCTTGGAATGCTTGGTCATAACGATCCCCTCACGCCACCATGCTGACCTGGATGAATTCAGCGATCAGCAGCAGCACGAAGACCCCGGCCAAGGCACCGCTCGCCATGTAGAACTGCCGGGTCCGGCGCTTGCGCTGGAGATGAGCCGCATCGGTCAGAATCTGGCTGATCGCGCCGAGCACCGGCAGGCCGGTGGTTCGTTCCAGCTTGGCGGTGGTGGTGAAGGTGGAGCGCAGCTGCCCAACGGCAAATGCTGCTGCCACCCCTGCGCCAAGGCCAACGATCAGCACGGCAACCAGCAGGATTGGCCGGTTCGGCGCAGCCGGCGCACGCGGCGTGGTTGGCGGATCAATCACCTCGAACTTGACGTCGCTGTGTTCAGTCTCAACCTGCCCGCGCAGGCGCAGCTCTTCGCGGTCCTGCAGCAGCTTGTCATATTGCTGCTTGAGCACGTCGTAATCGCGGTTGATCCGCTGGTGTTCGGCAGCCAATTCGGGATTGGCCACCTGGACTCCGGTGATCCGGCTGATATCCGCCTGAACGCCTGCGCGGCGGGTCAGCAGCGCCTGAACGTTGGCCTGGCGCTCGGCCCGGATCGATAGCAGCGAGCTATAGGCGGGATTGAGCACGCCGCCCGGCCCACCTTCGGCTGCGGCAGCGGCGCGCAAGGCCTTGGCCTGGTTGCGGGCAGCAATCACATCGGGATGGTTTTCGGTCAGCCCCCGCGCCCGCATACCCGATAGCATGGCCTGAACATCGGCATAGGCACCGCGCGCGCCGCCCTGTCCGCCAGATCCTGGCAGCGACTGGGGCGTGCCGGCCAATTGGCCGTTGATCGCCGCCATGGCCGATTGCGCCGCCGCCAGATCGGCATCGATGCCCCGCAATTCCGTGCGGCTCGCCTCAAGCCGCTGCAGCGACGAGGCCCCGCCCTGGATCAGGTCGGGTTCTCCGCTTCAAAGGCCAGCCGCCGCTGCTCGGCCGCTTCAAGCTCCTTTTGGCGATCGCTCAGCTGCTGGTTCATGAACTCCAGCGACTGGGTCATTT
>CAWUNP010000344.1:0-2313 GCA_963923805.1 uncultured Novosphingobium sp.
GCCAGAGCTTGCTCGTGGGATTACCGTAATAGCCCTGAACATCCCACAACAGGCCATTGTGGCCCGGGCGGGCCTGATATTCGAAGCGGTCCGCCTGCAGCCAGGTGGTGATCGTGCTGCCGTGTTCGGCCTTCAGGGCGGTGCGGGACGGCGCCATCGCCGCGGCGCCCCAGATCGCATCGGCGGCGCGCGGCGGGCCAGAACCGGCTTCCTCTGGCGGCGGCAATTCCATTGTCGGCCCAGGCGAAGGATCGACCGCTTCGGGCGCAGGCTCGACCGCCGGCTGCGGCATCTGGTGCCCGGCGTGGGGATCATGGCCGTCATGGCTTTGGGCCAGGGCAGGGACCGCCAGCAGCGCAGTCAGGACTAGGAGGCGCTTCACTTCGCGCCCTCCGGCCCCATCACGGTGACCACCTGCATCATCCCGCCGTGCATATGGTACAGCAGGTGGCAGTGGAACGCCCAGTCGCCGGGCTCATTGGCGGTCAGATCAAAGCGCGCGCTGGCGCCGGGCTGCACGACGACCACGTTCTTGCGCGGCTGGTGCGCCGGGCTCTGGCCGTTGACCAGTTCAAAGAACATCCCGTGGAGGTGGATCGGGTGGGCCATCATGGTGTTGTTGACCAGCTTGACCCGCACCCGTTCGTTCCAGGCAAACCGGATCGGCACATCGCTGACGGCATTGAACATCTTGCCATCGAACGACCACATGTAGCGTTCCATATTGCCGGTCAGGTGCAGTTCGAGCAGGCGGCTGGGCTCGCGTGTGTCGGCATTGGGGGTCAGCGCCGAAAGGTCGCGATAGGTCAGCACGCGGTGCGGCACGTCGCGCAGGCCCAGACCGGGATCGCCCATCTTATCCTCCGGCGCCATCGAGACCATGTCGATCCCCGGGCCGATCTTCACGTCGGGCGGCAGCAGGCTGACATCGCGCATCGGCATGCCCGTCATGCTGGCGTGGTCCATGCCGGCATGGTCCATATTGCCGTGGTTCATCCCCATGTCGGCCATGGTCAGCAGCGGCGCCTTGCGCAGCGGCGGCACGGATGGCCGCAGCCCCGGCATGGTGGTCAGCGTCGCCAGGGCCATGCCTGATCGGTCCATCGATTCACAGACGATCGCAAAGGCATCGCCATCCGGTTCGACGATCAGATCGTAGGTTTCGGCCACGGCGATCTGCAGTTCTTCGACCGTTACCGGCTTTACCGCCTGACCATCAGCGGCGACGACGCTCAGCTTGCAGCCCGGAATGCGGACATTGAAGAAGGTCATGGCCGATCCGTTGATCAGCCGCAGCCGCACCCGTTCGCCGCGGCGGAACAGGAATTCCGGGGCCTGCTGGGCGGGGAGGCCATTGGCGAGATAGGTATAGGTGGGCGCCCTGACATCGGCGATGTCGGTTGGCGTCATGCGCATTTTTGCCCACATCCGCCGTTCTGCGCTGGTCAGCGGGTAATCGTCATTCCAGGCATTCTGTTGGTCGTTGAAATATTCAACCCCGGTGCGCAGCCGGCTGAAGATCTTGTGCGGGTCCATCGCCGTGAACTCGCTCAACAGCAGCACGAATTCGCGGTCGCTCTGGATCGGATCGGGCTCTGCCGGGTCGATGATCAGCGGGCCATAGTGGCCGGACTGCTCCTGCAGGCCCGAGTGGCTGTGATACCAATAGGTGCCAGATTGGCGGAGCGGGAACTTGTAGGTGAAAGTTTCGCCCGGCTTGATCCCGGGGAAGCTGACCCCTGGCACGCCATCGAATTGGAACGGCAGCAGCAGCCCGTGCCAGTGGATCGAGGTGTCGCTGTGCAGCCGGTTGGTGACCCGCAGCGTCACCTCGTCACCTTCCTTCAGGCGCAGTAGCGGCCCCGGCACGGTGCCGTTCACCGCAACGCCAAGCCCGCGCCGCCCGGCCACCTCGCGCAGGCCGTCGCCAACGGCGAGGTCGATTTCCTTGCCTGTCAGCACGCCGAACCCGGCCGGGATCATTGGCCCCTTCGGCCGTCTATGGCTGCCGCCATGGACCATGCCTTGGCCCTGCGCCCATGCCGGAAGGGGGGCAAGGGCCAGACCGGTACCGGTCGCGGCGATGAACCTGCGGCGCGAAAACTGCATGCCCTGCAAATGGGAGCGAACAGCTCCAAAGGCAATATGGTCCCTTGGCCGTGGCCTAAAGCTTTAGCACCCAGCCGTGGGTATCCGGTGCTTCGCCGCGCTGGATCGAAACCAGCCGGCTGCGCAGCTTCTGGGTAACCTGTCCCGGACCGCCGCTGCCGATGGTGAATCTGTCTCTTATACACATCTGACGCTGCCGACGAT
>CAWUNP010000345.1:0-2311 GCA_963923805.1 uncultured Novosphingobium sp.
CAGCGGCGGCGCGCTCCGGCCATTGGAACATAGGTGTGGATCCGCTCTGGATCGCAGACTTGCAGACCGATTTCGGGCAGGTTGTGGCTCGCGCCATCGGGCAGGATCAGGTCCATGACCAGCCAGTCCCGATCATAGCCGAGGCTGCCCCAATCGATCCCCAGATGCTCGCGTACCGGGCTCGCAGCGCCATCCGCCGCGATCAGCCAGCGTGTCTGTATGGTAACCGGCGCGCCCCCGTCCACGGGCTGCGCCGTAACCACGACACCGCCGGGCGTTTGAGTAGGAGGGGCGGCCTCATGCCCCAGCCAGACCTCCACGCCCAGTTCCGCAGCGCGCTCCCGCAGGGTATGTTCCAGATGCGGCTGGTGGAACGAAAAGGCATCGTGATGTCCCTGGCTACCCACCCAGTGCTCTGGGTAGAGCAAGTCCTCTCCGATCACCTTGAAATCTGCGGTACGGAAACCTGCGCCTTTCAGCGGCGTGATATGCTGCTGCATGCGTTGCTGGACGCCCAGGTTCTGGAAGATGCGGGCAATCTCTCCGTCATAGATGGCCGCCCGCGGCAGCGGGAACAGATCGGTCAGGCGCTCTATCACGGCAACAGACAGGCCGCGGCTGGCTAGCAATAGCGCGGCTGTAGCGCCGACCGGCCCATAGCCGATGATTGTCACATCGAATTGTCCGTCTGCCTTTGTCATCTCTTGCCCATCCCTGTTTCGATTTCACGTTGTCTGTGGCGCGACTAAAGCGTCGTAGCCGTAAAGGTCCCGCATTTGCGCAGAGAGGCCGTGCCCCTTTTGCATCGCACGGTTACGCAGCCAGCTAAGAGGCGGGCGCAGGTGATACATCTTCGCATTGCGGCGCGACGCGGCCTGGATCGCGGCAGTACGGTCTTTTCGCAGTGCTTCGTAACGCAGCAGCCGCTGCGGGACTTGCGCCGCTTCCGCCCCGGCCAGGCAGCCCGCCAAAACCGCCGCATCCTCGATCGCCATGCAGGCACCCTGTGCCATGAACGGCAATGTCGGATGACAGGCATCACCCAGCAGTGACGCATTGCCCTTGGACCAGTTCGGCAAGGGTGCGCGGTCAAATAGGGCCCAGCGGAAGCACCCGTCGACAGGCGCAGCGGCAACGATGCTGCGCACAGCCGGATGCCAATGGCCGAAATCGCGCAATAGCTGCGCCTTCGAACCCCGCGCGGACCAGGATTCGTCATGCCAATCGGCTGTCTCCACGATCCCCACAAAGTTCAGCAGCTCCCCGCGCCTCAGGAAGTAGTGCACGAAATGGGCACCCGGCCCCATCCACAGACCGGCAACCGGGGCTATTGCTGCATCGGCAACCAGCGCCGCCGGGATCACCCCGCGCCAGGCAACATTGCCGGTAAAGCGCGGTTCCTGCGCTCCGAACAGCATTTCCCGGACAAGGGAGTGAATACCGTCCGCACCGATCAACAGATCAGCTGACAGGGCCTGACCATCCCCGGTCGTGACCGCGGCTGTCCCGTCATGGGCGCAGGCGATGCCAGCTTGGCCTAAGCGGAGGGATACCAGCGGCTCTGCGGCGACCGCTTCGGCCAGGACAGAGACAAGATCGGCGCGGTGAATGTGGAAGTATGGCGCGCCGAATTGCGCTTCTGCAAAGGAGCCGAGCGGCGCTCGGTTAATCATGCGGCCGCTGCGCCAGACCCGCGCTTCGACCGCGTCGGGCCGAAATGCCACGCGATTCAGTGCGTCACTCAAGCCAAGCACGTGCAGAACGTGGGTGGCATTTGGCGAAAGTTGAATGCCAGCGCCCACTTCTCCTAGGCTGTCGGCGCGCTCTAAAACGGTGCAGGCAATCCCTTGGCGGGCGAGGGCCAAGGCGGCAGAAAGGCCTCCAATGCCGCCTCCCACAATAATCGCGGATAGAGTTTTCCCGCTCGTTTTCTTGCCTGATTTCGACATGGCCTATCTGCTCCCGGCCTTGCTCACCAGTTCGGCCCGGCGATCCAGCGCGGCCTGCTGAACCAAGGCGCCATCGATTAGCCAGTCCACCACCGTGTTGGCATGGGTTTCCATGAATTCGGGTGCCAGGGCGTCGTGGCCGGTCACCAACTTGAATTCAGGAGCGACGGCAAAGGCGTGCGACATGGCGCCGATCAGGGCGTAATAGAATTGCGACATGTCGATCAGCGGCAACGCATCGCTGAAGAAGCTTTGCGCCTGAGCAAAGAAGCGTCGCAGGTGGTGTTCCACAATCCAGCGCAGGCGCGGCCCATCATGGGCGCCTTCGTGCATCTGTCTCTTATACACATCTCCGAGCCCAC
>CAWUNP010000346.1:0-2303 GCA_963923805.1 uncultured Novosphingobium sp.
AGAGAGGTCTCGTGGGCTCGGAGATGTGTATAAGAGACAGGGCCCGGCTGGTGGTTGCGATCTCCTTCGGGATCATCGGGCTGGCGGTGCTCGATTTCCTGGTCGGCGGGGGCAATTTCTGGCGCTCGACACTGGCTTACGCGATGATCGGATCGGTCTTCACGCTGGTGCTGAACCGGTTGATGGTGGGCGCGGCAGTGGGGGCAGAGGCATTCCGGCGACGCGTGCTGGTGCTGGGAGCGGGCAATCGGGCCGAGCGGCTGCGGCGGCTCTCCTTGCGACCCGAGTGCGGCTTTCGGATCGGCGGCTTTGTCGCAATGGAGGATGGGCATGCCATAGTGCCGGATCCTGTTGCCCGGGGATCGATCGAGAACCTGACGGGTTATGTCGAAGGCCTAGGGGTGAGCGAGGTGGTGCTGGCCTTGGAAGAGCGGCGTAACGCCCTGCCGCTGGTCGATCTGCTGCGGATCAAGACAACCGGGGTGCTGGTCCACGATTTCTCCAGCTTCATTGAACGCGAAACCGGGCGGATTGATCTGGAAACGGTCAATCCTTCGTGGCTGATCTTTTCCGATGGCTTTTCGGGTGGACAAGCGCTGTCGCGCGCCTTGAAGCGCCTGTTTGATATCGTTGCCAGTGCGCTGGCTCTGATCCTGACGGCACCGCTGATCCTGCTGTTTGCCGTGCTGGTCTGCCTCGACAGCAAGGGGCCGGCTTTTTACCGCCAGCGGCGCGTCGGGCTTTATGGCCAGCCGTTCGATGTGCTCAAGCTGCGGTCGATGGGCATTGATGCCGAAGCGCATGGGGCGCAATGGGCCGCCATGAACGATCCGCGGGTGACCCGGATCGGTCTGTTCATCCGCAAGACCCGGATTGACGAGCTGCCGCAGCTCTGGACCGTGCTGAAGGGCGAAATGAGCTTTGTCGGCCCACGCCCGGAGCGGCCGGAGTTTGTTGCCGATCTGGAACAGCACCTGCCCTATTACGCTGAACGTCACATGGTGAAGCCGGGCATCACCGGCTGGGCCCAGATCAATTACCCCTATGGTGCCTCGGTCGAGGATGCGCGGCACAAGCTGGAATACGATCTCTATCATACCAAGAACTACAGTCCGTTCCTGGACCTGCTGATCCTGCTGCAAACCTTGCGGGTGGTCCTGTGGAACGAGGGAGCCCGCTGAGATGTCCGGGGCAACCGGCATCTGGCAGGCCATCGGGATGATTGCCTGGGGCTCTGGCGCGCTGGCCTGTCTTGCCGCGGCGGTCCAGCTCAAGGCGCGCCCCGGCCAATTCGGTTCGGCGCGCCTGGCCTTGATCACGGCCTTGGTCGTTACGGCCATCTGGTCTTTCACCGGCCTGCTGGCGGGCCCGCTTGCACCGGTTGCTGCGCTGGCAGACAGCCTGCGCAACCTGTCCTGGCTGTTTGCCGTCTACCGGCTTTTCGCTATCGATGGCCGTCACAGGACTTTGGCGGCGGTTCGTCCGCTGCTGCTGGCCGTGGTCTTTGTTGAACTGTTGCAACTGGCCATGCTGCCCGTGCAGTTGATTGCGCGGCCGACCGGGCTGCTGGCCGAACTGGCCTTCCAGACGATCACGCTGTTCCGGATCCTGCTGGCCACGGGCGGGCTGATGCTGGTCCACAATCTCTACAGCGGCGGGGGCGAGGACACCCGCCTGGTCCTGCGCTGGCCAGCGCTGGCCTTTGCCCTGCTGTGGGGCTTTGATCTCAACCATTTTACGATAAGCTATCTGGTGGGGGAAAGCCTGGTCGCGGTGCGCGGCTTCGGCGGTCTGGCGTTCGGTCTGCTGCTGGGGATCGGCCTGATCCGCGGCAGCGAAACGCTGCGGTTCAATCCATCGCGGGCGGTGATGTTCCAATCGGCATCGCTGATGCTGGTTGGCGCCTATCTGGTTGTGATGGTGGTGATCGCCCGGTGGCTGGCCTGGGCCGGGCAGCAACTGACCGCGGACCTGCAACTGGCCTTTGTCGGGATCGCGGCGATTGCGCTGGCGGTGGTGGCAGCATCGTGCCGCCGCCGGGCCTGGCTGCGGGTTACCCTGGCAAAGCATCTCTTCCGCCACCGCTATGACTATCGCGAGGAATGGCTGCGCTTTACGCGGACCATGGCGCGGGGCGGGCCGGATCAGGCCCCCTTGCCCGAACGGGTGATCCGGGCGGTGGCGAACATGACCGACAGCCCGGGCGGAATCCTGCTGACGCCGGCGGATCAGGGTGACCTGTCGCTGGCCAGCCGCTGGCAATGGCCCACGGTCGAGGTTCCGGCCCTGGCCCTGCCGGCCGC
>CAWUNP010000347.1:0-2302 GCA_963923805.1 uncultured Novosphingobium sp.
CCGATGAAGCTTCGCGCCCTGCTGCTTGCCAGCCTGATCATTCCCGCCGCCGCCCAGGCGAAGGCTCCGCCGGTACCCGTGGTTCAGCCGGTGGCGCTCAACCAGCCGGCGCTGGCCGAAATGGTCAAGGTGCTGTCCTCCGATGAATTCGAGGGCCGCGCCCCCGGTACCGTGGGTGAGCAGAAGACCGTGGCCTACCTGATCGACCGCTTCAAGGCGGCTGGCTTGCAGCCCGGCAACAAGGGTTCGTGGACGCAGGACGTGCCAATCGTGGAGATCACGGCGGACAACATGGCCGGGCTGGCGATCACCGGCGGGCCGCAGACCATGCTGTTCGCGCCGGGCAAGGATTTTGTGGCCGGATCCTATCGCGCGGTTGATCGCACCGCGATTGCCGATGCCGAACTGGTCTTCGTCGGCTTCGGGATCAACGCCCCGGAACTGGGCTGGAACGACTATGCCGGGCTCGACATGAAGGGCAAGGTTGCGGTGATCCTGGTCAACGATGCCGATTATGAAACGGCGACCGAGGACGGCCCGTTCAAGGGCCGCCGGATGACCTATTACGGCCGCTGGACCTACAAGTTCGAAGAGGCGGCCCGTCAGGGCGCGAAGGCTGCGCTGATCATCCACGATACCTTCCCGGCTGCCTATGGCTGGAACGTGGTCGAAAGCTCGTGGACCGGGGCGCAATACTTCGTCCAGAAGCCGAACAAGGGGATGGACCAGACCGAGGCCAATGGCTGGATCCAGAAGCCGGTGGCCGAAGCGATCTTCAAGGCCGCCGGGCAGGACCTGGCCAAGCTGACTGCCGCCGCCAAGCAGCGCGGGTTCAAGGCCGTGCCGTTGGGCCTCAAGGCCAGCCTGAACTTCGACAACCAGCTGCGCACCGCCATGTCGAAGAACGTGATCGGCATCCAGCCGGGCAAGAAGCGGCCCGATGAATATGTGCTCTACACCGGGCACTGGGATCACCTGGGTCGCTGCAAGGCCGATGCCAAGGGCGATGACATCTGCAACGGCGCGGTCGACAATGCCACCGGCACGGCCATGCTGGCGGCGCTGGCCGAAGCCAACGTCAAGGCCGGCCCGGCCGATCGCAGCCAGGTGTTCCTGGCGGTGACGCTGGAGGAATCGGGCCTGCTGGGCAGCGAATACTATGCCGCCAATCCGGTCTATCCGCTGGCCAAGACCGTAGGCGGGGTCAACATGGATGCGCTTTCGCCGGGTTCAGCCTCGCGCGATTTCGAAGTGGTTGGCGGCGACAAGAGCGAGCTGACGCGTTACGTCAAGGCCGTGACCAAGGCGATGGGGCTGGTCCAGGCGCCCGAAAGCGATATCGAGCGCGGCTACTATTACCGCTCTGACCATTTCAGCATGGCCAAGCGCGGTGTGCCGATGTTCAACCTGGGGCGCGGCAGCGACTGGATCAAGGGCGGCAAGGCGGCCGGCGAGGCGGCGGCCCAGCGCTATAACGCCGAGGCCTATCATGGCCCGGCGGACGAGTTTGATCCGAACTGGGACTGGTCGGGGATGCTGCAGGATGGCGAGCTGTTCTACCGCCTCGGCCGCAGCCTGGCGATGACCACCGACTGGCCCAACTGGCACCCCACTGATGAATTCCGCGCGATCCGCGACAAGAGCCTGAAGGGCGGCAAGTAATGACCGAACCGACCGTGTGGATGCCGCCCGAATGGCATCCGCAGGACTGGATCTGGATCGGCTTTCCGCACGATCCGGTTGAATGGCCAGGCTTCCTTGAACGGGCGCAGGAACAGATCGCCGCTTTCGCCAATGCTGTGGTCGAAAGCGGGCAGGAAGTGCGCCTGATCGTGCGCGACGAGGCCAACTTGACCCGCGCCCGCGCGCTGTGCAGTGCGGCCGTGAAGCTTGAGGTGCGTTGCTATGGCGATGTCTGGCTGCGCGACACCGGGCCGCTGGTGGTGCAGCGCGGCGGCAAGCCGCTGGGCCAGCGCTTCGGCTTCAACGGCTGGGGCGGCAAGTATCTGATGGACGGCGATCAGGAAATCGGGGCCGAGCTGGCGGAAAGTGCGGGGCTGCCGGTGGCTGCGGCGGACTGGATCCTGGAAGGCGGCGCGCTCGATTGCGATGGCACCGGGCTGGTCGCGACGACCGAACAGTGTCTGCTCAATCCCAATCGCAACCCCGCCTTGTCACGCGCCGATCTGGAAGCGCGGCTTTTGCGCGATCTGGGTTTCGACAAGGTGCTGTGGCTGGGTGAAGGTCTGATCAACGATCACACCGACGGCCATGTCGACAATCTGGCGCGGTTCGCGGCGCC
>CAWUNP010000348.1:0-2297 GCA_963923805.1 uncultured Novosphingobium sp.
TTCGGCAATGGTTTCACCGCTGGCCGGATCCACCACGGGGAACAGGTCGCGCCCTTCCCCGATCTTCCAGCTGCCATTGATGAACAGCGCCAGGTCGGCGTCGTAAGTCTTGGTCATAGGGAATCCTCGCTCTCTGGGCGCAGGATTAGCTGTCGTGCAGCGCCTTGACCAGCGTGGCGCGCAAGGCAATCAGCCGGGCGCGGTAGCCAAAATTGTTCGTGGGCGGGGCCGCAGCGGGCGCCGTTGGTTGGCTGGCCGCTGCTGCCTTGTCGGCCTTGGCCTGCTTGCCCTTGGCCAAGGCCTGGCGGGCACCGCGCAGGGTAAACCCTTCGCGATGCACCAGCCGGTCAATCGTTTCGACAAGGGCAATGTCTTCCGGGCGGTAATAGCGCCGGCCGCCACTGCGCTTGAGCGGCTTGAGCATCGGGAACTGTTCTTCCCAATAGCGCAAGACGTGCTGGCGAATGCCAAGCGCCTTGGCCACTTCGCCGATCGTGCGCAAAGCGCCCTCTTCCTTGCCATCGGCAAGCCCTGGGGCCGACGATTCGGCAAGGAAAAGGCTGTTTTCAGTCACCCTTTGGCGATCCGATCCTTCAGCATCTGGCTGGCGCGGAAGGTGAGGACACGGCGCGGCGTGATCGGCACTTCAACGCCGGTCTTCGGATTGCGGCCAATCCGCTGGGCCTTGTCGCGCAGCAGGAAGGTACCGAAACCCGAAATCTTCACATTCTCGCCCTTTTCCAGAGCGTTGCCCATATGATCGAGGATTGCTTCCACCATACCAAGCGATTCCGAACGGGAGAGACCCACTTTACGGTTGATTGCTTCGGCCAGGTCAGCCCGGGTCAATGTGTGCATCGAGCGCATTGCGCCTTTCTCCCCTCGAAGAATTAAAAGCACGACCCGAGCCATGAGCCATAGCGATTTTTGGGAAGAATGCAATCAAAGCGACTGAAAAAGCTGCCTTGATCTGGGGGGAAGTCAGATCCGTACCAGGCTGGCGCCCCAGGTGAACCCGCCACCCATCGCCTCAAGCATCACCAGGTCACCGGGCTTGATCCGCCCATCCCGCATGGCGGCATCCAGCGCCAGCGGCACCGACGCTGCCGAGGTATTGGCATGGCGATCTACCGTCACCACCACCTTTTCCGGCGGCAGCCCCAGCTTTTTGGCGGTTGCATCAAGGATGCGCTGGTTGGCCTGATGCGGCACCACCCAATCGATATCGGCTGCCGTAAAGCCGGTTTCGGCAAGCACTTCGCCCAGCACCTCGGCCAGATTGACCACGGCGTGGCGGAACACTTCGCGGCCCTTCATGCGGATATGCCCGACGGTGCCGGTGGTCGACGGCCCGCCATCCACGAACAGCAGCTCGTTATGCGCCCCATCGGCATGGAGACGGCTGGCCAGGATGCCAGGGCCGTCTTCAGCGACATCGCGCGCTTCCAGCACGATCGCGCCGGCCCCATCGCCGAACAGCACGCAGGTGGTCCGGTCTTCCCAGTCAAGGATCCGGCTCATCGTTTCAGCGCCGATCACCAGGGCACGATTGGCGGCACCGGTGCGAAGCAGCGAATCCGCCACAGTCACGGCATAGAGGAAGCCCGAACAGACCGCGCCAACGTCAAAGGCGATCCCGCCGTGGCAGCCCAGCCGATCCTGAACGATCGTGGCCGATGCGGGAAAGGTCTGGTCCGGCGTGCAGGTGGCCAGCACGATCAGGCCGATATCCTGTGCATCAACCCCTGCGGCAGCCAGCGCCGCGCGCGCAGCTTCGGTGGCCAGACTGGCGGTGGTTTCGCCCTCACCCGCCAGATACCTTGAACGGATGCCCGTGCGCTCAACGATCCATTCGTCGCTGGTATCGACGCGTTCGGAGAGTTCCTGATTTGAAACGGCCCGGGCCGGAAGGGCCGAACCGGTGCCGACGATGACAGAACGACGGGTCATCCCGCCGCCTTAGCACCGCTGCGGATCGATTCCGCACCGAAATGTTGCAACTCGGCCGCAATCCGTTCGGTCAGCTTTTCCTCGAGCAGACGCGCGGTCACCGCAACGGCGTTGGCTACGCCCAGCGCCGAGGCTGAGCCATGGCTCTTCACGACGATGCCGTTCAAGCCCAGGAACACCGCGCCGTTATGATTGTTCGGATCAAGGTGATGCTTGAGCAGTTCGGTCGCCGGGCGCGAGATCAGGAACCCGACCTTCGAACGCAACGACGAGGCAAACGAGCGGCGCAGCAGGTCCGCCACAAACCCTGTCTCTTATACACATCTCCGAGCCCACGAGACCTCTCT
>CAWUNP010000349.1:0-2297 GCA_963923805.1 uncultured Novosphingobium sp.
TTGCCGATCAGATGGAGATCGGCGGGCCAGAAGCGGGCAAAGTCGCCCTCGCGGTCGGGGAAGCCGATCCCGGTGAGATAGGTCGTCAACGCATCGACCCAGACGTACATCACGTGTCCCGGACTGCCCGGAACCGGAACGCCCCAGTCAAAGCTGGTGCGCGACACCGAAAGATCGCGCAGTTCGTTGCCCTTGAGGAAAGCCAGCACTTCGTTGCGCCGGCTTTCCGGCTCAAGAAATCCGGGGGTTTCGTTGAGCGCGATCAGATAATCGCGATACTTGGACAGGCGGAAAAACCAGCTTTCCTCAACCGTCCACTCAACCGGCGTGCCCTGAGGTGAGAGCCGCTGCCCCCCTTCCCCGTCCTTGAGTTCGCTCTCATCATAGAAGGCTTCGTCGCGGACCGAGTACCAGCCCTCATAGCGATCCAGATATAGATCGCCTGCGGCTTCCATCGCCTGCCATAGCGCGATCGAGGCTGCCTTGTGCTGATCTTCGGTGGTGCGCCGAAAGGCATCATAACCGATATTAAGAGCTCCGCACATCTCACGAAAATAATCCGACATTTCCGTCGCAAAGTCGAGCGTGTCACGGCCCAGCTTGCGCGCGGTCTGGTCCATCTTCAGGCCGTGTTCGTCGGTTCCGGTAACTAGCCGCACGTCCCGACCCATGGCCCGCTGGAAACGGGCAATCGCATCGGCGGCGATTGCCTCATAGGCGTGGCCGATATGCGGCCGGCCATTGGGATAGGCGATTGCGGTGGTGATATAGAATGGTTCGGCCATGGCCGGTTTCAATCTTTCTGGCAGAGTTAGGCGGCCTCTCTAGGCATCGCGGCGGAGGCCAGCAACCCGCCAATTTCCATGGCAGCGAGGCCGGGGTCAAAATTATAGGTTGGCAACTGCCCGGCCAGCCGGACCAGTTCGGCATGGGCCGCAATGATCCGGGCCTGCCCTTTTCGCGAAGCATGGGCCAATTCCGCCGCCACCACCGCGCGCGCCAGCTCTGCCACGGCCTGCATCCGCTCGCGGTCGGGCCGTGCGCCGATCTCTGCCGCCAGCGCACCACGCAGTGCAAAATCCTCATCTCCCCGGGCGATAATGGCCTGCATGGCCTGCAGGATGGCGCCCAGATCCTGATCGAGGAACTCCAGCGCAACCCCGGGGGCGCCCTGGGCCGCCGCTATCGCCGCCTCGCGATCGGCGGGCTTGGCTTCGGGCATGGCCGCCCGCAGCACCGCATCAACCTGCTCATCCGGCAAGGGCGCAAAGCGCAGCATCCGGCACCGTGAGCGGATCGTGGGCAACAAGCGCCCCGGCCGGTGTGCCACGAGGATGAAATAGGTCCCGACCGGAGGTTCCTCCAGGCTCTTCAGCAGGGCGTTGACGGCGCCTTTTTCGAGATCATCGGCCGGATCAATGATGACTGCGCGGCGCGATCCCAAGGTTGGCCGGGTAGTCAAGCGTTGCTGGATCGTCCGGATTTCATCGATCGGGATGGAGCGCTTGCGGCGAATGTCCTCCTCGCCGTCGGCGCGCTTCTTTTCCTCTTCCTTGTTTTCCGGCGGATGTTCCGGGATCAGGATATCGGGATGATGCTCCACCGGTGGTTGTGGCACGCCTGCTTCGGCTACCAGTGCGGCGGCGGCGGCGCGGGCAAAGCTGCCTTTGCCGATGCCGCGGGGGCCAGCCAGGATCCAGGCGTGGTGCATACGCTCTGAACCCAGCGCGGCGCGCCATTCAGCCCAAGCGGTATCATGGCCATAAAGCGTCATGGCAGCACCGGTTCCAGTGCAGCCAGGACAGCGGAATGGACCGCCTCGGCCGGGCCATCGCCATCGATCAAGGCAAAGCGGGTCGGTTCCGTTTCCGCAAACCGCCGGAAGGCAGCGGCGACCGCGGCGTGATAGCGCGCGTCCCGTCCACCGATGCGGTCGGCCTGATCCCCGTCACGTAAGGCCAGCCGCTGCGCGACAATGGCCGGACTGACTTCGATCAGCAGGGTCAGGTCAGGTAACAGTCCGCCGCTCCCGATCCGATGCAGGTCCAGCACATCACCATCCGAAAGGCCGCCCCCGCCACCCTGATAGGCGCGACTGGAATCGACAAAGCGATCGCAAATCACCCAATCGCCGCGCTCCAGTGTCGGCACGATCAGCCGCTCGACATGATCAGAGCGGGCGGCCGCAAAGAGCAGAGCCTCTGCCCGCGGGTGCCACCCCTCCCCCTCGGTTCCCAGCAACAGGGAGCGGATTGCTTCGGCACCCGGGGTGCCGCCCGGCTCACGGGTAATGACAC
>CAWUNP010000350.1:0-2250 GCA_963923805.1 uncultured Novosphingobium sp.
CGTGCGGTTTTTGTCTGGCGCGGACTGAAACGGCACAATCGAAATCCGCAGTTCGCGCTGATCCTCCTCTCCCCGCAGATAAAGCTTGAAACGGTACAGACCGCCGCCTTCCAGTTGGTCGGGCAGAGGGGCAATGTAGCTCAGGGTGGTTTCGGTGCCGTGGAAGGAGGCTTCCATCTCGCCTTTTTCATCAACACCGGACACGGGCACCTGATTGGCGATGTGCTGCCGCAGGAAGTGGCCGACCGTGTACAGGCGGCTGGCCCGGATCAGTCGCTCTTCCCCGCCCTCCCAACTGTCGGCACCGACGCGCAGGCTGCCGGTCAGCACCAGCATCATCAGGCCCAGCAAGACCGAGGCGATCAGCACCTCCATCAGCGTGAAACCCCTCTGGGTGCGATAGGCGCTCATCCGTTGTCCCCGCTCTGGGTTTTGTCGGGAATCAGCCGCAGTGTGGTGAGGCTGAACGCACGCGGATCCTCGGCGTCACCCCATTCCACGGTCAGTTCGACCCAGTAGGGACTGAAGCCGAGTTTTTGGTCGCCGGTCAGGCCGGTATCCAGCGCATAGGGGTGAATGTCCAGATGCCAGCGGACATCGCCGGCGAGATGACCGTCGAAGACGCCGGGTTGCAGCGGAAGGTCATAGCCGAGGGATGCCATCAGCGATTCGGCGGTGAGGATGGCGCGGGAGTAGTCGCCGGAAGTGACCGCGATCTGGCTGCCGCCGGCGAAGATACGCAGCAATACGCCCAGCGAAAGCGCGAGAATCGAAAAGGCGACCAGAATCTCCAGCAGGGAGAAGCCGGCGTTGGCAGCCGGGTTATGGGGTTTCTTCATGCTCGCCGATCCGAATTTCACCCGTGAGCCAGTTGATATCGACAACCTGGGTTCTCTGGCCGCCAATCAGGGTCACCCGTCCACCCGTGGCCGAACCATCCGGAAAGAAACGGATGCGCCCCACGCCTTCGCTCAGGGTTTCGGAAGTCGTGGTAAACAGGCCGAGTTGAATGTCGGTGGGCAGCGAGTAGGCCTTCTTGCGGCCGGTCACGGTATAGGTGTGGGCTTTCGTGTTGAGTTCGAACCACGCATCCGTGCCGTGGGTCATTGCCGTCCCGCGCGCATGCCGCAGGGCGGAGGCGACATCGCGGGTGGCAGATTGCAGGGCAGCGCGAGCTAGGGCCGGACCAAAATGAGGGACGACGGTGCCGACCAGTATGCCGGCGATCACCAGCACGATCAGCATCTCCAGCAGGGTAAAGCCCGGCTGGAGCGCGGGGTCGGCGAGCCTGCTCGTGATCAGCCCGCGCTCAGGCTGATCGGGTCGGGCGGCCTGACCCGCTGGCTGCCCGTGAGGCTGTACGGTGGGGGGCAGGCTCAATCCCAGCTTCTGACATCCTGATCTTCGCCTTCGCCGCCCTCGGCGTTGTCGGCGCCCAGGCTGAAGATGTCAAACTTGCCGTGCTGGCCCGGTATCACGTAGTGGTAGGGGGTGTTCCAGGGGTCCAGCGGCGTCTTCTTCTTGCGCAGGTAGGGGCCGTTCCAGTACTTGGCGCTGGCGGGCTGTTCGACCAGCGCGTTCAGGCCCTCATCCGTGGTCGGATAGCGGCCCGCATCCAGACGGTACATGTCGAGTGCCGAGGACAATTCCTCGATCTGCAGCTTGGCGGTCTTGGTTTTGGATTCGCCCAGATGCTTGATGACCTGAGGGCCGACCAGGCCGGCCAGCAGGCCGATGATGGCGAGCACCACCAGCAGTTCGATCAGGGTGAAGCCGGCTTGAGTGCCGGTAGCGGGACGGTGCATGGAGAAGGCTGTCTGTTTCATGGAAGCTCGTGTCGGTTGTACAAAATCAGAGTGGCCGCCGCTCCGCAGGCGCGGGCCTGTCGATCCTAGTGGGGGTGCCGTCATACTTTTCATGGGTGGGCGCGAGTTTACCCGAGATTGAGGCTGCCGTCGGCTTGGGAAATGCGCCGGTTGCATGACCGTAGAATCGCTGTGTCTGGGAATGCGGGCTCAGGCCGGGTCTCAGAAGGCCAGATCATTGACGCTGAGAATCGCCATCAGAATGGAGATGATGATGCCTCCAATCATGATGCCAAGGCCCACGATCAGCACCGGCTCCAGCAAGGCCAGCAGGCGCTGGATTGAGATCTTGATTTCCTTGTCATACGTGGTGGCCACCCGGTCCAGCATCTCCGGCAATTGGGCGGATTCTTCGCCCAGCTTGATCATCTGCATGGCCAACGAG
>CAWUNP010000351.1:0-2249 GCA_963923805.1 uncultured Novosphingobium sp.
TTCCGGGTTGAGTTCCACACCCAGATCGCCGCGGGCGACCATGATCCCGTCAGCCAGTTCGATGATTTCATCGAGCCGGCTGATCGCGGCCGGCTTTTCGATCTTGGCCATCAGCGCGGTCTGCGTGCTGCCAATCAGCTTGCGCGCTTCGGCCACGTCATCGGGGCGCTGGACGAAGGACAGTGCGATCCAGTCGGTCCCCTGTTCCAGCGCAAAGGCCAGGTCACGGCGGTCCTTCTCGGTCAGCGCGGGGACCGGCACGACCGCGTCAGGCACGTTCACGCCCTTGCGGTCCATGATCACGCCGCCGACTTCGGCCGAGCAGAGGATCGCATCCTGGCTGGCCTTGATCACCTTGAGCCGCAGCTTGCCATCGTCGATCAGCAGGCGCTGGCCCTTCTGGAGGATCCCGAACAGCTCGGGGTGCGGCAGACAGACGCGGGTTTCATCGCCCAGTTCCGGATTGCGGTCGAGCGTGAAGTGGCCCGAATGGCGGATCACGGCCTTTCCATCCTTGAACTGGCCAACGCGCAGCTTCGGCCCTTGCAGATCGCACAGCACGGCGATTGGGCGCTGGATTTCCTTCTCGACCGCACGGATCGACGCAATGGTCTGGGCGTGGGTCTCGTGGTCACCGTGGCTCATGTTGACGCGGAAGGCGTCGGCCCCGGCGCGAACCAGCTTTTCGATCATCTCGGGGCTGCGGCTGGCCGGGCCAAGCGTTGCCAGGATCTTGATCTTGCGACCGCGCGGGTCAAACTTTGCCACGGAAAATTCCTTCTTCATATCGCTGCCTCTATGGCAAAGCGGCGTCGAAAACCCAAGGGTATGCCCATGAGCTGTTCCGAAAATACGAATGCGAACTCCGCAGATCCCCTCGAGGCGCTCGATGATGCCGTCGCCGCCGCCGCTTTCCGGCGCCTGGTACGGCATCTGCGGCACCGCAGCGATGCCCAGAACCTCGAGCTGATGATCCTCTCCGGCTTTTGTCGCAACTGCCTGGCCGACTGGATCCGCGATGCCGGCGCATCCTATGACAAGGAAGGCGCGCGCGAAGTGATCCACGGGATGCCGTCGGCCGAATGGAAAGCGCGTTTCCACAGGGAAGCGACTCCCGAACAGTTGGAAGCCATGGCCGAGAGCTTGAAGAGGAACGCACCCACCCCCTAAGAGCCGGTCAACCGATTCACCCTGTTACCGGAGCTTACCTTACCATGGCCGAAACCACCGACGACCGCCTGCGCCTGCTGATCGAACGTGTGGAACGCCTGGAGGAAGAGAAGAAGGGCATCGCCGACGATATCCGCGATGTCTACGCCGAGGCCAAGGCCGTGGGCTATGATGCCAAGATCATGCGCCAGATCGTCCGCCTGCGGAAGATGAAGCCCGATGATCGCGCCGAAATGGAAGCCATCCTCGATACCTACAAGGCTGCGCTCGGCCTGGGCTAAATGCTTGATTGCGGGGTAAAGGCTCCTATCTCGGAAGCATCAGCACCGGGAAAAGGAGCCCCCGCATGATCGTTACTACCACCCCCACC
This sequence comes from uncultured Novosphingobium sp., assembly GCA_963923805.1. Classification (GTDB taxonomy): domain Bacteria; phylum Pseudomonadota; class Alphaproteobacteria; order Sphingomonadales; family Sphingomonadaceae; genus Novosphingobium. Next base: position 1,541 of record CAWUNP010000351.1, read on the forward strand.
ATCGAGGGCCGTCCGGTCCAGCAGTATCTGGGCGTCGTCACCGGCGAAGTGATCGTCGGCGCGAACATGTTCCGCGATCTCTTCGCCAGCATCCGCGACATCGTGGGCGGTCGTTCCGGCTCCTACGAAAACGTGCTGGCCCGCGCCCGGATGCAGGCGTTGGAGGAAATGAAGCAGTTCGCCGCCGGTCTGGGCGGCAACGCCGTGGTGGGCGTCGATCTCGACTATGAAGTGCTGGGCGCCAATGGTTCGATGCTGATGGTCAGCGCCACCGGCACGGCCGTGGTTGTCTGATTGCAGCCGGTCGGCTAGGGGCGGCTCAATTCCAATCCCTAGCTGACGGCATAATCCCATGGCAGGCCATTCCAAATTCAAGAACATCATGCACCGCAAGGGTGCGCAGGATAAGAAGCGCGCGGCGCAATTCTCCAAGCTGAGCCGCGAAATCACCGTCGCAGCCAAGATGGGCATGCCCGATCCGGACATGAACCCGCGCCTGCGCGCTGCGGTCAACGCGGCCAAGGCCCAGTCGATGCCGAAGGACAATATCCAGCGCGCGATCGACAAGGCCAGCCGCGGCGATGGTGAGAACTATGAAGAAATCCGCTACGAAGGCTATGGTCCGGGCGGCGTCGCGCTGATCGTCGAGGCGCTGACCGACAACCGCAATCGCACCGCCACCAACGTCCGCACCGCCTTTGCCAAGAAC
>CAWUNP010000352.1:0-2240 GCA_963923805.1 uncultured Novosphingobium sp.
CGCAAAGCTGAAATTCGAGTCAGGCGTGCATCGCGTGCAGCGCGTGCCTGAAACCGAAACGCAGGGGCGCATCCATACCTCCGCCGCGACGGTCGCCGTCCTGCCCGAGCCGGACGAGGTTGACGTGCAGATCGAGGACAAGGACCTCAAGATCGATGTCTACCGCGCCTCGGGCGCGGGCGGGCAGCACGTGAATACGACCGATTCCGCGGTGCGCATCACCCACTTGCCGACCGGCACCGTGGTGACCTGTCAGGATGGCCGCAGCCAGCACAAGAACAAGGAAAAGGCGATGCAGGTGCTGCGCGCCCGCCTGTTCGAGGCGCAGCGCGACGCCGTTCAGGGCGAGGAAGCCGCCGCACGCAAGGCGATGGTCGGTTCGGGTGACCGCTCCGAGCGGATCCGCACCTACAACTTCCCGCAAGGCCGGGTGACCGATCACCGCATCAACCTGACGCTGCACCGCCTGCCGGAAGTGCTCGAAGGGCCGGGGCTGGCTGAGCTGGTCGATGCGCTGATCGCCGAAGACCAGGCCAAGCGGCTGGCGGCGCTCGGTGAATAATCCCCACCGTTCGGAGTGGGCTTCGACAAGCTCAGCCGGAGCGGGGTCAAAGGCATGACAGGCTCCAACCCCGCTCAGCCTGAGCTTGTCGAAGGCTCTGTGCGCACCGTTGGCGAAGCGATCCGCGCGGCCACTGAATTGCTCGGCGCCCGGACCGACAGCGCCCGGCTGGATGCCGAACTGCTGATGGCCGAAGCGCTGCAGGTCAGCCGGTCAGACCTGTTCCTGCGGCATATGCGCGATCCCGAACCGGCCGGTTTTGCCGCCCTGGTGGCGCGCCGCGCCGCGCATGAGCCGGTGGCCTATATCCGGGGCTATCAGGAATTCTATGGCCTGCCCTTCATGGTCTCGCCCGCAGTGCTGATTCCGCGCGGAGATAGCGAGACGCTGGTCGAGGCGGCGCTTGCGGCGCGGCCGGATGCCCTGCGCGTGCTCGATTGCGGCACGGGTTCCGGTGCGCTGCTGCTGGCCGTGCTGAACGAGCTGCCGCAAGCCGAAGGGGTTGGGATTGACCGGTCCGAACCCGCGCTGGCGATTGCCGCCGCCAATGCCACCCGGCTGGGCTTGGGCGACCGCGCGCGGATGATTCGCGCCGACTGGCACGATGCGGGGTGGCACGATGGGCTGGGCGGCAAGTTTGACCTGATCCTTGCCAATCCGCCCTATGTTGAAAGCGATGCGCTGCTTGATCCGACCGTGCGCGATCACGAGCCGGCCGGGGCGCTGTTTGCCGGGCCGGACGGGCTCGATGATTACCGCGTGCTGGTGCCGCAACTGCCTGCCCTGTTGAGCGAACAGGGCGTGGCCCTGGTCGAGATCGGGCATAGCCAGGCCGAAGCTGTGACCGCGATCGGTGCATCGGCGGGGCTTTCTGCGCGCCTCCACCGGGATCTGGCCGAGCGGCCTCGCGTGCTGGAATTCAAGAAAGCGCTTGGCATCGGTGCGGCGAGCGCGTAAGCCGGGCTTCAGATCGAGGCTGGTACGCGTGCAGGCGTCCCCACGATCCAATCTAGCATTTGCGAAGATCCTGGCCAAGCTGCCAGTATAGCCAGCAAGTGTCGGGCCCCGGCGCGCGATGGTGCCACCGGGGGGTACGGGTCGCGCGGCCCCGCAGCCGCTGAAGCAGGGAATTGAAACCCTTGAACAACAATCGTGGTAACAACAATCGTCGGCGCGGCCGTGGCAATCGTCAGGGCGGTGGTGGCGGCCAGCAGCTCAACCGGATTGACAGCCGCGCGCGTGGCAATGCCCCGCAGCTGCTCGAAAAGTATCGCAAGCTGGCACAGGACGCCCACATGAACGGCGACCGCGTGCAGGCCGAATATTACCTGCAGTTTGCCGACCACTATTTCCGCGTGATCGCCGACCAGCGCCAGCGCCAGGAAGAGCAGCGCCGCCCGCGTGACGAACGCTGGCAAGATGGTGCCGAGGGTGAGCGCGAGGATACCGACGACGCCGGCGATTTCAGCGCAGACAGCGATTTCCCGAGCTTTGACCAGCCGGTTTACAACCGCCGTGAGCGCGAAGATCGCCCCCGCCGCGAAGAGCGCGAGGACGAAGGCCAGCGCAGCGAGGATGGCGGCGAGGAACGTTCGCGCGAAAATCCCTATGAGCCGGCCGAAAATCCGTTTGTCCGCGGTAATCGCGAAGAACGTGGCGGCCGCGGGCTGCGTCCGCG
>CAWUNP010000353.1:0-2226 GCA_963923805.1 uncultured Novosphingobium sp.
GGGCACGGCGCGCCAGGGCTTGAGATCTTCGTCTATGGCAAGGGCGGTGGCCCCTTCCCGGCGCGGCAGCACGAGCAGGCCAGTCGCGCCGTCGCCCGCCTCCACGGCCTTGACCCGGCGCATACGTTGTTTGTCGAGCAGAACCCCGCAGCGATCGCGGCCGGTGCGTTTCACAATGACGTTGTCGCCGTGGCCAACGAGCGGGTCCTGTTCACGCACGAGCTGGCTTTTGCGGACCCGGAAGGCACCTATGCGGCGATCCGTGAACGCTTGCCCGAAGCCGAGATCATCGAGGTCCCCGCCGCGGCGGTCAGCCTGGCCGATGCGATCAAGTCCTACCTGTTCAACGCCCAGTTGCTGACCCTGCCATCGGGCGAAATGGGCCTAGTGATCCCCCAGGAAGCCTGGGAGCACCCGGCCGTGCGCAGCTGGCTGGACGGGATGCTGGCCAGCAATGGCCCGATCCGCCGCGTCCTGCCGGTCGACGTGCGCCAATCGATGGCCAATGGCGGCGGTCCGGCCTGCCTGCGCCTGCGGGTGGTTGCCGATCCGGCCACCGTCGATCCCCGCTTCCTGCTGGACGAGGCCAAGATCGCGCAGATCGAGGCCATGGTCGCGGCCCATTGGCCGGAAGCGATCCGGCCCGAGCAACTGGGCGACCCCGCGCTGGCCCGGCGGCTCGTGGCGGCGCGAAGGGCCTTGCTGGAGGCGCTTGATCTGACCGTACTGGGCTAACGTCGAAACGCCTTACAATGGGACAGGGTGTTAACCAGCGGTTTGCGCAGCAGCGCTGAACTGGCATGATCATTGCGCGTTTTCCCGTTAAGAATGCGAGAGGGACCATGCTGCAGAAGATCGGCCGGCTATTTCTGATCAAGACCCCGCTTGAGGCCTATCTGATCATCTATGCCTTGGCCCTTGGCGCGGTGGAACGCGGCTCGGCTTACCTGACAAGGTTCCCGGGGTTCGGCGGCAAGCTTCTGTTCCTGGACTGCACCGGCGCGGTCTTCATGGCTGGTGGCAAGATCCTGGATTGCCTGAAGCACGAAAAGCGCCTCGCCGACATTTCAAAGTCCTAGCCAGCACCCCGATCGTTTTCAGATTGGAGCGGGCCGGTGTTGCGAAAGACAGGCCGGATGGCCTGTCCGCACTCATCAGGAAACGGTGGGGCGTTTCTGTTGCAAGGTACGCCCCGGACCCCGTTCTTGGTAGTGTAACTTCAGGCCGCTAGGCCCTAGAATTACGCAGCAAGAGCAAGTGCTTCGTTATCGTTGGCACTTGTGAGTTTTGAGCCTTGAACGGGTTACTCAGCCCGGGCGAAAACAGCGCTTTTCAACACACGTCGATCCTAGTTCGGCCCCGTCATTTTACCCTGTCGAAACAGGGAAAGTGGTGGAGCCGCCGGGTACCGCCCCCGGGTCCGCTGCGCCTATTGCACGCCGCAGTTTATCGCCATAGCCGGGCGAACCCGGCGAAAGCCCATATAGGGAAGGTGCCGCCAAATGCAAAGGGTAGGAGCCTTGCCCCCGCCCCTTTCCTTGCATCATTGGCCGAAATCAGCTCTTCTTGAGCGAATCCCGGATTTCGGTGAGCAGTTCCACCTCGCTCGGCCCGGCTGCGGCGGGCGGCGGTGGCGGCATCAGCTTGTTGGCCTGGCGCACGATCAGGAATATCACGAAAGCCAGGATCAGGAAGTTGATCACGGCCGTGACAAAGCTGCCCCAGGCAACCACAGTCGCCCCGGCAGCCTTGGCGGCAGCCAGAGTTGCGCCGGCCGGGACCTCTCCGGCAACCACCGTATACTGGTTTGAAAAATCGATACCGCCGGTAAGCAGACCGATCACCGGCATGAGAACATCATCAGTCAGTGACGAGACGATCTTGCCAAAGGCCGCGCCGATGATCACGCCAACGGCCAGGTCAAGCACGTTTCCCCGCGCGATGAAGGCCCTGAATTCGCTCAACATTCTGCATCCCCTTAAGATTTTTTCTCCCTACGTAAAAACTGCCACGAAACCCGATGGCCGACAACAATCATTTGCGGGGCAACGATTTTTGGCCGCACCGCTTGAACGGGCCGAGAGCCGCGCTACATCCATGTCATTCGCGGCCTGTGCGCCGCCCGTGGAAGAGGAACGCATCGCATGACCGCTGCCATTGTCCGTCGTTTTGGCCGATTTGCCCTGGTCGCCGCCGAATTGATCCCGCAGCCGGCCAATGCGGTGG
>CAWUNP010000354.1:0-2221 GCA_963923805.1 uncultured Novosphingobium sp.
GTGACGTAGCGCGAATGGTCCGAGCACAGGTACAGCAGCGGCACGTCCATCGCCGGGATTTCGCACCAGCGGCGGCGCGGGAAGGTCTTGAGCAGGGCATCGCCCAGCTCGCTTTCCATCAGCTCGCCAGTGATCTCGGTCGGAAAATAGCCCGGTTCGATCACGTTGACGTTGATCCCCTTGCGCGCCCATTCGCGCGCCATCAGCCGCGCCATCTGGGTCACCCCGGCCTTGGTGGCCGAATAAGGAGTGGAGCCGGGGAAGGCCTTCTTCGAGGTGATCGAGCCGATGATCACCACGCGGCCGTTTTCCTTTTCCTGGCTACCCGCCGCGATCAGGCGCCTGGCGCCTTCACGCACGGTCAGGAACGGACCGCGCAGGTTGGTGGCGACCACCCGGTCAAACGAATCCATATCAACCTTCAGCGCCAGCTGGTCATCGGCGATCCCGGCATTGGCCACGATTGTGTCGACCGTGCCGAAGGCGGCCTCGGCGGCTTCATAGGCGGCAATCGTTGCCGCTTCATCCGCCACGTCGAGCGATACGGCGAGGGCCTTGCCGCCCGCCGCCCTGATCTCTGCCTCCAGCGCCGCGAGCCGGTCCGCCCGCCGCGCGCCCATCACCACTGCCGCGCCGGCCGCTGCCAGCAGCCGCGAGAAATGCGCACCAAAGCCCGAAGAGGCGCCGGTTACGAGCGCTACGCGGCCAGTCAGGTCAAACTGGGGGACGGTGGTCATGCCTCAAGCTCCTCATTGTTTTGCGGAGGGATAGCCTTGGGGCATTGTCCTTGTCGACAATTGCGGGCATATGTCCACCGCTGGACAGAGATAATTGACCGCCTGGACCTTCAACCGGCTTGCCCCGGCGAAGGCGGCGCTGCATCGGAGCAGGCATGGAAAATATCCGGATCGATCTGACAGGCGGTGTGACCACAATCACCCTCGCGCGGCCCGCTTCGCTCAATGCCCTCACGCCCGACATGCACGATGAGCTGGAGGCCGCCTTTGATGCCTTTGCCGCCGATCCAGCGCAGGAAATCTGCGTCATCACCGGCGAGGGGCGCGGGTTCTGTGCCGGGACCGATCTCAAGACCGTCGCCGCGGGAGAGCGCCGCCCCTATCCAGCCCACGGCTACGCCGGGCTGATCGAACGCTTCGATTGCCCCAAGCCATTCGTGGCTGCCGTCAATGGCCTGGCGATGGGCGGCGGGTTCGAGCTTGCCCTGGCCTGCGATCTGATCATCGCGGCGGAATGTGCCAGCTTTGCCTTGCCCGAGCCCTTGGTCGGGGTGGTCGCCCTGGGCGGCGGCCTGCACCGGCTGGCGCGGCAGATCGGCATGAAGCCGGCGATGGGCATGATCCTGACTGGCAAGCGCGTCTCGGCGGCGGAGGGCCAGCGGCTTGGCTTCGTCAATGAAGTCGTGGCTGATGCCGATCTTATGCGCGTCCCCCGCCGCTGGTGTGACGAAATCCTGAAATGCTCGCCGATGGCGGTGCGGGCGTCGAAAGAGACCGTGCTGCGCGGGCTTGATGAGCCGAGCCTGGCTGCGGCGATGGCCGCGCAGGCCGATTACCCTGCTTTCGCCGCCTGGCGAAACAGCGACGATGCCCGCGAAGGGCCACGCGCCTTTGCCGAAAAACGCCCGCCCAACTGGCAGGGCCGCACCCCAACCGGAGACCCGCAATGACCATCCTCACCTTCAAGGGCTTCGGCGGCGTCCGGCTGGAGGCTGAGGCGATCGGCGACGAGAATGATCCAACCATTCTGCTGGTCCACGGCGCCGGGCAGACGCGCGCGGAATGGCACACCGTGGCCGATGCGCTGGTCCAGGCCGGGCGCCGCGTGGTCTCGCTCGATCTGCGCGGACACGGCGGCAGCGAGTGGCCGGAGAGCGGTCGCTATGATCTTGAGGCTCACATCGAAGACCTTCGGGCAGTGCTGGCCCAGTTAGGGACCCGCCCGGTGGTGGTCACCTCCACCAGCAGCGGCTGGGTTGCCACGGTGGCCCTGGCAACCGATGCGGCGAACCTTGCCGCGGGGCTGGTGTTGGTCGATATGCCGGCGCGGCGCGATCCGGGGCTGGCGGCGACGATCGCCGAGCGGCTCGCCGAATTGCGCGGGCATGATCAGAAATTGTGGGACGAGCGGGTGCTGGGCCAGATCGACATGGACGATCTGGAAACCCGGCTGGCCGAATCCGCGCCCAGGCTAAACCTGCCGA
>CAWUNP010000355.1:0-2217 GCA_963923805.1 uncultured Novosphingobium sp.
ATAAGAGACAGGAGCTTGGCGATCTGTTGCTCCAGGTCGCCAAGCTCTTCCTGCAAAGACGGCAGATCATTCCTTTCGATGGCGTCTGCCACCTCGTAGGCTTCCTCGAGCGTATAGGGTGCGATCGTTGTGAAGCTTTGTGCAAGATCCCATTCGCAACCATGCTGCGGGTCGCGGAGGCGGGCCATGATGGCGCGGAGGCGGTCGATCGGGGGCAAGGTCTGCTCTTACGGTTAAGAATGATAATATATATTATGTTAAATCAAATCACACGGTGCAGCGGCTATCCGGTCAACTTGCGCACGAAAAGGCTGCAAAGCAGGATGATCGCCGCCCAAACCAGCGCCATCACAACGATTTGACTGCGCGCCAAGTCGCGTCCACGCACACTTCGCAAAACCAGCACCAGGCTAGCCAAGAGTGACAGAACCGCAACGATCTGGCCGATGCTATTCACAAACTGATTTCAAGCCCGTCAAAGCCGACCGCGACGTGCGGCGGTACTTCAGCTGACAAGGTGGCATAGTCCATCGACTTGTCGAGATGTGTCAGCACGGCCTGCTTGGCGCGGCTCGCCTCAATCAGTTCCAAGGCCATGGTCAGGCACGCATGGGTCGGGTGTGGCTCACGGCGCAGACAATCGACTACCAGCAGATCGATCCCGCTGAACAGATCGGTCATCTCGCGCGTAATCGCGCTGAAGTCCGTTGCATATCCAATTGTTTTTCCATCGCAATCAAAGCGTAATGCCGTCGATTGCGCCGGCCCGTGCGGCATCTGGCAATGGGCGATTCCAAAGCCGGCGCAGATCCGCAGCCGGTCAAGCGTATCGAGCTCGACTATCGTGTGATAGCCGTGTTGCCCGGCGAAAACATAGTCAAAGCGCTGGCGCAGGCGGCGGACGGTTTCGCCCACGGCATAACCGGGGATCGGTCCGCCGCGGCCATAGCGCAAGGGCCTCAGATCATCGATGCCGTGGGTGTGGTCGGCATGGTCATGAGTCCAGAAAACGGCATCGATCCGGTCTATCCCATTGGCCAGGAACTGCGCACGCAAGTCCGTCGCGGTATCGACCAGAATGCGCTGTCCGGCATTGTTTTCAACGATGATCGAGGCGCGCGTCCGCCGATTGCGCGGCTCATTGGGGTCGCACAGGCCCCAGTCATTGCCGATCCTTGGCACCCCGGTTGACGTGCCAGAGCCAAGCATCCGCAGCTTCACAACGCTGCTTTCCTGAATAATTTGCAGAAGTTATCCGTTGTAGTTTCCGCCAGTTCTGCTGGTGAAATGCCGCGCAACCCGGCGATGAAGCGCACCGTATCCGCTACGAAGGCGGGTTCGCATACCTTGCCCCGGTTCGGCACTGGCGCCAGGAATGGCGCATCGGTTTCAACCAGCAAGCGATCCGCGGGGATCGTGGCGGCTATGGCCTGTAAATCCTTAGCATTTTTGAATGTCACAATGCCGGACAGCGAAATCGTCACCCCCAGATCCAGCACGATCCGGGCAAAATCCGCCGAGGCAGTGAAGCAGTGGATCAGCGCCGGAAAGGCACCCTTCGCCATTTCATCGCGCAGGATTGCGGCCGTATCGGCTTCGGCATCGCGCGTGTGGATGATGATCGGCAGGCCCGTCGCGCGGCTGACTGCGATGTGGCGCCGGAACAGGTCCTGCTGCACCTGCCGGTCTGAATGGTCATAGTAGTAATCGAGCCCGGTTTCACCGATCGCGATCACGCGCGGATGCTCTGCAGCCTCAAGCAGCGCGGCCTCGCCCACATCGGCATGGGCATCGGCTTCATGCGGGTGAATGCCAACACTCGCCCAGACATCGGCCTCGCGTTCGGCAGTACCGATGACCTGCGCCCATTCGCGTTGGCGGGTTGAGATCGAGAGGAAGCCCCCTACCCCAGCCGCTCTGGCACGGTTCAGCACGCCTGCCTGGTCTTCAACCAGGCCCTTGTATTCAAGGTGGCAATGCGAATCGATCAGCATCAGTCGGCCGCCTCGTCAGCGGGCAGCTCAAGCCGCGGGAAAACGCCAACCGGTTGCTCTAGGGTCAAGCCAGCCTCGACCAGCGCCGGCAACCAGCCGTCGGCCGCCAGTGCCGCAAAATTGCGATCCTGCGCGGGGATGCCCATCTGGTCAAGCAGGCGATCGGCCGAAGCAGGGACAACCGGCCGGATGGCGATGGCCAGGCTGCGAACCGCGCTGAACA
>CAWUNP010000356.1:0-2204 GCA_963923805.1 uncultured Novosphingobium sp.
GAATTTCTGGCGGTCAGCGCATTCCTGATAATGACCGGGATCAGCGTGCCAACCAACAGGGTGGCAGTCAGCTCGGTTGGCAGGAGGTGGTCAGACTTCGACTGCGCGCTGATGATCACCCAGGTAATCCCGGTCATTATCAGGAATGCGCTGACCGCCAGAAATTCCATCAGGGCAAACACGTTCGCGCGGCGCGCGGCGATCTGGAATCGCCGCCGCCAGCGGGCCCAGCCGCTATTGCGCGAAGGAGAGACGCGGGGCGTCATAGTGGCGCAGTTACAACACCACTGTTGCCAAAAGGCAAGAGCGCGTCAGCGGGCCATCTCGGCGGCTGTAATTCCCAGTTCACCAAGGCGTTTGCGCAAAGTGTTGCGATTTATCCCCAGCACTTGCGCGGCGCGCAACTGGTTTCCCTGTGTCTCGCGGAGCACAGCCTCAAACAACGGTCGCTCGAAGGCCGCCAGTGCCTGATCGTAAACCGTGCCTGCCGCGGGCTGGTTCTGACCGAGCCAGACATGAACCGCCTGGTCCAAACCGACCGAACCGCCATTGCTGTCGCTGGGAGGCAGCTCGGCCAGCATCGGCGCAAGGGTGGAGGTATCGATCAGGTCTTCCCGCGATAACAGGGCAAGCCGATAGACGAAGTTGCGCAGTTCGCGGACATTGCCGCGCCACGGCTGGCGCGCGAGCATGGCTGCGGCATCGTCGGACAATTGCCGCCGGGGCAAGCCTTCCTGGGTAGCGAGGCTCAGGAAATGGCGGGCCAGTGCCGGAATGTCGTCTGCCCGGTCGCGCAGGGCCGGCAGGGTGATCGGCACCACATTGAGCCGATAATAGAGGTCTTCGCGAAACGTTCCGGCCGCGATCATCGGCTGCAAATCGCGGTTGGTAGCGGCGATAATCCGCACGTCGACGCTGATTTCGTCCCGGCCTCCAACCCGGCGGATTGTGCCCGATTGCAAGGCGCGCAGCAGCCGGGTCTGGGCCTGCATCGGCATATCCCCGATCTCATCGAGGAACAGGGTGCCGCCATTGGCCTGTTCAAACTTGCCGATATGGCGTGCCACGGCGCCGGTGAAAGCACCCTTCTCGTGCCCGAACAGTTCGCTTTCAATCAGTTCGCCGGGAATCGCCGCCGTGTTGACCGCCACAAACGGCCCGTCGCGGCGCTGGCCAAGCTGGTGCACGGCTTCGGCCACCAGTTCCTTGCCAGTGCCGCTTTCGCCCAGCACCAGCACCGTCAGATCATTGCGCAAGACCCGGGTGATCATGCGATAGACCGCCTGCATCGGCGCGCTGCGGCCCACCAGCGGCAGGCCGGCTGGCGCCCCCTCCCCCTCGGCATCGATCCGGTTGGCGCTGCTGCCCACCGCCTGCCGCACCGTGCGGGCCAGCTCATCGATATCGAACGGCTTGGGAAAATATTCGAAGGCGCCGGTGTCTGTCGCCCGCACCGCGGTATCGAGCGTGTTCTGGGCCGAAAGAATGATGATCGGCAGATCAGGATCGGCCGCCCTGACGCGATCGATCGTGGCGATGCCATCGCCGTCGGTCAGCATCACGTCGGTTACCAGCGCCGAAAAGCGCCGTTCCTCCAGCAACCGGTCGCGCTCGGCGATGGAATCGCACCGCATCACCGCAAAACCTTCGGCCTCAAGCGCGGCGGTTATGACGATCGCGATCGAGGTGTCATCCTCTACCAGCAGGACGCTCATGCCATGTCTTCCTTTGCCGTCTGCGTTACCGCTGCCTTGGGCGCAACTTGCAGGTGAACGCGAAAGTGGGTCAGGCCGGTTGCATCTTCACGATCGTGGCTGATGCGCCCGTTCATGTCGCGCACGATCCGTCGGACCAAAGCCAAACCAAGTCCCTGCCCGCTCTTCTTGGTGGTCACAAAGGGTTCGAACAGGTGATCGGCCATGGCCGGATCAACACCCGGGCCATTATCGCTGACCCGCAATTCGATCGGCAAGCGAACCGGCTCTCCGGCGGCTGTGCGGTGCAGCTGCAACCCGCTGGCAAAACGGGTCCGCACCGCGATGCGCGGTTCAGCCATGCCAGCGCAGGCATCGGCAGCATTGGCGATCAGGTTGATCAGCACCTGTACCAGCGCGTCGGCATTGGCCAGCACGGGCGGCAGCGAGGGATCGAATTCCTCGGCCACCACGGGCGCCTTGCCGCCCGCCTCGATCACGGCACGAGCG
>CAWUNP010000357.1:0-2200 GCA_963923805.1 uncultured Novosphingobium sp.
AGCCGGCCATGCCTATCGCTGCTACCTGACCCAGGAAGAGCTGCAGGCCCGCCGAGAAGCGGCCCAGGCGGAGCGCCGGACCTTCCGGATCGACAGCGAATGGCGCGATGCCGATCCGGCCACGGCCCCGGCGGGCCAGCCCTTCGTGGTGCGGATCAAGGCCCCGCGTGAGGGCGAGACGGTGATCGAGGATCAGGTTCAGGGCCGCGTTGCCGTGAACAATGCCGAGCTCGACGATTTCGTCCTGCTCCGCTCGGACGGCACGCCCACCTATATGCTGGCCGTGGTGGTGGACGATCACGATATGGGCGTCACCCACGTGATCCGCGGCGATGATCACCTCAACAACGCCTTCCGCCAGCTTTCGATCATCCGTGCGATGGGTTGGCCGGAACCGACCTATGCCCACGTGCCGCTGATCCACGGCCACGATGGCGCCAAGCTGTCCAAGCGCCATGGCGCGCTGGGCGTCGATGCCTATCGTGATGAACTGGGCGTACTGCCTGAGGCGATGTTCAATTACCTGCTCCGGCTTGGTTGGGGCCACGGTGACGAGGAAATCATCAGCCGCGATCAGGCGGTCGAATGGTTCGATATCGCCCATGTCGGCAAGAGCCCGTCGCGCTTTGACCTGGCCAAGCTGCTCAACCTCAACGGGCATTATCTGCGCGAAGCGGACGATACGCGCCTCGCCGCGCTGGTCGCGCCGCGCATGGCCGGCCCGGTTGATCAGGACCTGCTGGCCCGCGCCATGCCGGTGCTCAAGGTCCGCGCCAAGGATCTCAATGAACTGGCCGCGAATGCCGCCTTCCTGTTTGCCCAGCGCCCGCTGGCGATGGAGGAAAAGGCCGCGGCCCTGCTCACCGACGATGCGCGCGGCCTGCTGGCGCAAGTAAAGACCCGTATCGAAGCGGAAAACAACTGGACTCTGGAAAGTCTCGAGGCCAGTCTCAAGGCAATGGCGGAGGAGCTTGGCCTCGGTCTCGGAAAACTTGCGCAACCCCTTAGGGCCGCGCTAACGGGCCAGACAACTTCCCCGGGTATTTTCGACGTATTGGTTCTGCTTGGTCGGGATGAAAGCCTGGCGCGGATTGCCGCCCAGTCGGTCCCCTCCGATGCGGCGCAGGTTTGAAGGAGCAAGACAGGTGGGCAATCAGGTAAAGCTGAACGCGAACGGCCAGGATCACGAATATCCGGTGCTTTCGGGCAGCATCGGTCCGGACGTGATCGACATTCGCAAGCTCTATGGCCAGACGGGCATGTTCACGTTTGATCCGGGCTTCACCAGCACGGCCAGCTGCGAAAGCGCTCTGACCTACATCGATGGCGATGAAGGCGTGCTGCTCCACCGCGGTTACCCGATCGGCCAGCTGGCCGAACATTCCAGCTTCATGGAAGTCAGCTACCTGCTGCTTAACGGCGAACTGCCGAGCCAGGCCGAGCTGGGTGACTTCACCCGCACGATCACCCGCCACACCATGCTGCACGAGCAGCTTGCCACCTTCTATCGCGGTTTCCGCCGCGATGCGCACCCGATGGCGATCATGTGCGGCGTGGTTGGCGCGCTCTCGGCCTTCTATCACGACAGCACCGACATCTCCGATCCGATGCAGCGCAAGATCGCCAGCCATCGCCTGATCGCGAAGATGCCGACGATTGCGGCCATGGCTTACAAGTATTCGGTCGGCCAGCCGTTCATCTATCCGGACAACAACCTGTCCTACACCGGCAACTTCCTGAAGATGACCTTCGGCGTTCCGGCCGAGGAATACGAAGTGATCCCGGCGGTCGAACGCGCGATGGACCGGATCTTCATCCTCCACGCCGACCACGAACAGAACGCCTCGACCAGCACCGTGCGCCTGGCCGGTTCGTCGGGCGCCAACCCGTTCGCCTGCATCGCGGCCGGCATCGCCTGCCTGTGGGGCCCGGCGCATGGCGGCGCGAACGAAGCCGCGCTCAACATGCTCAAGGAAATCGGCACGCCCGACAAGATCCCGCACTACATCGAGCGCGCCAAGGACAAGAACGATCCGTTCCGCCTGATGGGCTTCGGCCACCGCGTCTACAAGAACTATGACCCGCGCGCGACTGTCATGCAGAAGACCGTGCGCGAAGTGTTCGATGCGCTGAAGGTCACCGATCCGCTGTTCGAAACCGCGCTGCGCCTTGAAGAAATCGCGCTGAGCGATCCCTACTT
>CAWUNP010000358.1:0-2192 GCA_963923805.1 uncultured Novosphingobium sp.
GGCAATCCCGATCGGCAGCGGAAGCCGCCAGCTGGATCAGGGGAATGTGCCGCGCATGAAACTCCGCAGCTGCGGCCAACGGCGCCGGGGGTAATCCGTCGACCTCGTAGATCGCCATCAGCGCCGCTCGCGGGTCAGGGTGATGCCGATCTTCTCGCCGGCTTCGGCGATCGCCAGTTTCACGATCTTGACGGTAACCGCCTCAACCCGCTCATCCTGCACGAACAAGGTATCGCAGATATGGTCGGCCACGGCTTCGATCAGCGTGAAGTGCACGCCCTGCGGCAAGGCCTCGGAGGCGGCGAACTTCAGGTCCATGTAGTTCTTGCTGGCGCTGAGCGGCGTATCAGGGGCGTAACGCTCGGCCACCTTGAGCTTCACCTGGATAGTAAAGCGCAGCGGCTGTGGGCGGCCGGTTTCTTCCGAATAGATGCCGGTCAGGACATCGTGTTCGAAATCGGCAACTTCCAGGATCAGCGAATCGGTCATCGGCGGCCTTTAGCGGGGATTCGACCAACGCGCGAAGATCGCGGTGGGCAGCAGGCGGCCATCGTCGCCCGTTTCGCGCACGGCGAGATCGCCATGCTCGATCTTGCCGGGCAGGTCTGCGAAGACTTCATCGAGCAGGCCCGCCAACGCCAGCGAACTCATCCGCACGGCATAGACCGTCAGGAACAGGAAGCTGCTGTCACCATCCAGCAGGCGGCGGCAGTCGCCCACCAGCGGCGCGAGGTGCTCTTCGAGCCGCCAGACTTCTCCTTCCGGGCCGCGCCCGAACTTGGGCGGATCAAGGATGATCCCGTCATAGCGCTTGCCGCGGCGAACTTCACGCGCGGCAAACTTGGCGGCGTCATCAATGATCCAGCGGATCGGCCGCTCGGCCATGCCAGACAAGGCGGCGTTTTCGCGCGCCTGGGCAACCGACTTCTTGCTGGCATCGACATGGGTGACCGGGCCGTATTGCGAGAGTGAAAGCGTGCCGACGCCGGTATAGCCGAACAGGTTCATGGTCTGGGCGTCAGCCCGCCCGGCGAGCTGCTCGCCCATCCAGTCCCACACCGGGGCCATATCCGGGAAGAAGCCGAGATGGCGGAACGGGGTGCACTGGGCGGTGAACTTCACCTCGCCTCGCGCCAGCGTCCAGCCTTCACGCGGAACGGGATTGGCATAGGACCACCGGCCGCCACCATCCTCGTCCGAAGCCGGCACGAATTCGCCGTCAGAAGCCCAGCGCTCAAGCCGGGGCCGCCACAGCGCCTGCGGCTCCGGGCGAATGAAGCGGTAGGGGCCGTAGCTCTCCAGCTTGCGACCGTGGCCGCTGTCGAGCAGGCCATAGTCCGGCCAGCCCTGGCCAGTCATAACGACCGGCGCCTCGATCAGCTCAGCCACTTCAGGCCTCCCCGCTCAGCCTGAGCTTGTCGAAGGTCATGCCGGGTGCTTCGACAGGCTCAGCACGAGCGGGGTTTGGAGCCTTACCCACGCGGCACCGCGCGGGCGGCGACATAGTCGGCGATCGCGGCATAGTCGCCCGGCAGGTCTGCCAGGCGCTCCTCGCGCTCGTAAAGGTCACCCACGCGACCCGGCAGGGTCGGGCGCTGGCCGGTGGCACGTTCGACGGCATCGCCGAACTTGGCCGGATGGGCCGTGGCCAGCGTGACGACCGGAACGCCCGGTGCGATCCCGGCGTGCTGCGCGGCGTGCAGGCCAATCGCGGTATGCGGGTCAAGCAACTCACCGGTCTGGTCCCAGGCCCAGCGCAGGGCGCGGGCCATGTCATTGGCATCGGCACGGGCGCTGGAAAACAGAGCCGCCGCGCCTTCGCGCTGGGCATTGGTCAGCTGCATGGCCTTGGTCGCCTCGAAGGTGCCCATCTGCTCAGCCAGTGCCTTGCCATCGCGGCCGCCCAGATCGAACAGCAGGCGTTCGAAGTTGGACGAAACCTGGATGTCCATCGACGGCGCCGCAGTCGGGGTAACCGTGCCCGCAGAATAGTCGCCCGTGGTCAACGCGCGGTGGAGGATATCGTTGACGTTGGTGGCCACGATCAGCCGCTCGATCGGTAGACCCATCTGCGCGGCGACGTAGCCGGCAAAGACGTCGCCAAAGTTGCCGGTCGGGACCGAGAAGGCCACCTTGCGGTGCGGCGCGCCAAGCTGAAGTCCGGCGGCAAAGTAATAGACCACCTGGGCCAT
>CAWUNP010000359.1:0-2184 GCA_963923805.1 uncultured Novosphingobium sp.
TGCTGTTGGCCGCCTGCTGCTGGCCGGATCCTGTACCGCTGCCTGGGCGAGTGAAGCCGCAAGCGGCAGCGCCAGCGCGGTACCGGCCAGCAGCAGGCGGCCAACAGCACGGCGGATCGCAGTGCGTTCGATCATCGTCATGCTCCTCAAACGATCGGTCATCGCCGCCGTTGTAAGCGGGGAAATCCGGTTAAGGCGAGTGGTAAATCCGCCGCCCGCCGCGGCGGCCGTGGGCAATTTGTTAAGCCTGCGAAAAAGCCGAAACTTAACTGCACCTTATGGGGCTTTCGTCAGAATCGGGCGCTACGCCTGCGGTCTTGGGGAACGGGTCGCAAACCAGGCCCTGCAGTCTATGCCATTCAAGCTGTCCGGATCTGGACAGGGGGGCCAGGGTGAACGCTTACTCGTCAGAATTTGTCCAGGGCCTCGAAGCCCTGTCCTGGTCCTTGTCCGAAGTCCTCGCCAAGCTTGAGGTCGACATTTCGAGCGGGTTAGACGCCGAGATTTCGCCTGCGACCCCGGCGAACCCGGTAACCGAAATCGCGCGCAGCAAGCGTCCCGCCGGCCGCGCCCCCTTGCCTGATCCCCGCTTGATCCGGCGGATCATCCGCCAGCGGCAAAACCGCGCCCGCTTCTTCCGGGCCGACCTGTTTGCCGACCCGGCCTGGGATATGCTGCTGGATCTGACCGCAGCAACGGCAGAGCATCGCCGGATTTCGGTCACTTCGCTTTGTCTGGCCTCGGGTGTTCCGCCCACCACTGCGCTGCGGTGGATCGGGCAGCTGGAGGAAGCCGGCCTGGTTGAGCGGCAGGAAGACAGCACCGATCGGCGCCGCGCCTTCGTTGTCCTGAAGGATAGCGCGATCACCCAGATCGCCCGCTATTTCGAAACCATCGGACCAGGCGCCCTGCACCTGGTCTGATGGTTCCGGCTGCGCTTAGTACACCCGCTTCTTGGGCTTGATGTATTCAACGTCGTCGGTCAGCGTATATTCGTGGACCGGGCGGTAATCGAGCTTCACCGCGCCGCCCTTGCCGCCCCAGCCTTCGAACCAGGCAGCGGTGTGCTTCATCCAGTTCTTGTCATCCCGCTCGGGGAAGTCCTCGTGCGCGTGGGCGCCGCGGCTTTCCTTGCGGTTATGCGCGCTGTGCAGCGTCACGGCCGCCTGGCTGATCAGGTTGTCCAGCTCCAGCGTTTCAACCAGGTCAGAGTTCCAGATCAGCGAGCGGTCATGGACCTTGATGTCCTGCATCCGCTCGTAAGTCTTGGCGAGCTTTTCCTTGCCTTCGGCCATCAGCTCGTCGTTGCGGAACACGGCGGCATGGGTCGACATGGTCCGCTGCATTTCGGTGCGGATTTCCGCAGTCGGCGAGCCGCCGTTGGCGTGGCGGAAGTGATCAAGGCGGCTCAGGGCCAGGTCGGCGCTGTCCTTGGGCAGTTCGGCATGGGCCGTGCCCGGCTTGATGTTTTCCTTGAGGTAATGGCCGGTCGCGCGGCCAAACACCACGAGGTCGATCAGCGAGTTCGAACCCAGGCGGTTGGCCCCGTGGACCGAGACGCAGGCTGCTTCACCCACGGCGAACAGGCCCTGCACCGGGGTTTCCGGATTGCCGTCGGCACCGATCGTCATCACCCGGCCATGATAATCGCAGGGGATGCCGCCCATGTTGTAGTGCACGGTCGGCACCACCGGCAGCGGCTGGCGGGTCAGGTCGACACCGGCAAAGATCTTGCCGCTTTCGGTGATGCCCGGCAGACGTTCAGCCAGCACCTTGGGATCGATGTGATCGAGGTGCAGGTAGATGTGGTCCTTGTTCGGGCCAACACCGCGGCCTTCGCGGATTTCCAGCGCCATCGAACGCGAAACGACGTCACGCGATGCCAGGTCCTTCGCGGACGGGGCATAACGCTCCATGAAGCGCTCACCTTCGGAGTTGGTCAGATAGCCGCCTTCGCCGCGAGCGCCTTCGGTAATCAGCACGCCCGCGCCATAGATGCCGGTCGGGTGGAACTGCACGAATTCCATGTCCTGCAGTGGCAGGCCGGCGCGCAGCACCATGCCGCCGCCGTCACCGGTGCAGGTATGGGCCGAAGTGGCGGTGTAATAGCTGCGGCCATAACCGCCGGTCGCCAGCACTACGGCCTTCGAACGGAAGCGGTGGATCGAACCATCGTCCATGCAC
>CAWUNP010000360.1:0-2183 GCA_963923805.1 uncultured Novosphingobium sp.
CGGCTTCCAGAACGGTGAGCTTCGAAAGTTCTTCAACAAGCTTGGCGATATCGGCCATGGTGTTTCACTCCTAAATTGATGGTCCCGGCAAATGACCGGGAATGTTCGTTGAACGCTTGAATCAAGCTGCCTTGGCATAGGCGCCGAAGACGCGGGCCAGCTTGGCCGCCGGAGCGGTCGAGAGCTGGGCGATCTTCGTGGCCGGTGCCTGGACCAGACCGATGAGCTTTGCGCGCAGTTCGTCGAGCGAGGGCATCGAGGCGAGCGCCTTGACACCTTCGGGGGTCAGAACCTGTGCACCCATCGAACCGCCGACGATTTCGAGCTTGTCGTTCGTCTTGGCGAATTCCACGATCACCTTGGCGGCGGCCACCGGATCGACCGAAGCGGCGATCGCGGTCGGGCCGGTGAGCAGGTCACCGATCCCGGCATAGTCCGTGTCTTGGATGGCAAGCTTGGCAAGACGGTTCTTCGCAACCTTGTACGATGCGCCTGCTTCACGGATCTTCGTGCGGAGCTGGGTGGACTGGGCCACCGTCAGCCCGAGGTTGCGGGTAACAACCACCACGCCAACTTCGCTGAAGACCGCGTTAAGCGATGCGACCGATTCGGCTTTCTGCGAACGATCCATGCCTTACTCCTTCACAAATGACCGACCGGAAAACCCGGACGGCCGGCTACGTTTGCCCGCACCGCGAAAGCGATGCGGAAAAGTCCGTACGATGGGGAAGGAGGGCGCGGTGAAACGCCGGGCCGGGCCCGCCTGAACGGGCCGGAATTTGCTCTGTCCCCGTCTAGGCTGCAAATTAAGGAGGAAACCTCCAGCAACTGTCTCGGACGGATGACGCGCGGCCCGAAGGCTGCGGTCGGGGCGGGCCATTAGCCGGTTTGGCCTGCGAGTCAAGCAAAACGGCGGTCCAGGGTGCCGCTAAGCCTCTCTTAACCATGTTCTGCGATCAAGCCGGGGAACGGCCCGAGGGGGCTGCAGCGGGAATTGATGCGTGGCTACCGGATTACAAGACAAGATTGTCGACCAGAACGATCTGCCGGCCTGGCTGACGCCGCGCCTGCTCGACCGGATCGAGCAGTTGGCCATTGTTACGCTCTGGTCGCTGCTGGTCTGGCGGGTGTCGCATTCGACCAACCCGATTGCCCCGCTGGCGCTGATTGGCGAAACCAGCGTTGCGCTGTTCGTGCTGCTCCGCCGCCCGACCGATCAAATCTCGATGCGGCTGGGGGACTGGCTGCTGGCGATAACGGCCACCAGCGCGCCCTTGCTGATCCAGCCGTCGGATGAGGTCTGGCCCGCGCTGGAACCGCTCGCGATCCTGCTGATCGTGCTGGGCAACATTGTCCAGATTTCCGGCAAGCTGTTCCTGCGCCGCAGCTTCGGGATCGCCCCGGCCAATCGCGGGATCAAGCGCGATGGCCTGTACCGGCTTGTCCGTCACCCGATCTATGCCGGCTATCTGATCATGCACCTGGGCGTGATCCTGGCCATGCCAAGCCTGGTGAACCTGGTGATCTATGCCATCGGTTGGTGGGCACAGCTGTTGCGGATTGGCGCCGAGGAAAAGCTGCTGGCCAGGGATCCGGCCTATCGGGACTTCATGCAGCAGACCCGCTGGCGGCTGGTCCCGGGGGTCTATTGAGCGCAGTCCGTTGCCGCCGCTGAACCGGCGGAATTCTGCGATGGCTGACCGCCAGCCCGTTTGACTCCTTCCGGCTCGCCGCCTATAGAACCGGCTCGCTCGTTGCTTCGAGCAAGGACGGTCCATGCGCGGGGATCGGCCACAGGAAGGAAGCAGCGGGTTTTCACGATCGACGCAAAGGCTGCTGGCTGCTCCGGGATTCGGGGTGTTTGCCGTGCGGCCTTTTCGCGTTGATCGGGATGCCAGCTCCGACGCGTGGCAACAATTTTCCGCCGGTTTTTCCGGCACTTTGAAGAGGCAAGAACCCTCCCATGGCGAAAAAGGCCCTGACCCAGACCGGCCCGGCCGGTGCTTCGGCCAAGAAGCGGATCCGCAAGATCTTCGGTGACATCCACGAAGTGGTGCAGATGCCGAACCTGATCGAGGTTCAGCGCGAATCGTATGAACAGTTCCTGCGGTCGGATCCGGCCACCGGTTACCTGTCTCTTATTACACATCTGACGCTGCCGACGATACTCCTTGTGTAGATCT
>CAWUNP010000361.1:0-2174 GCA_963923805.1 uncultured Novosphingobium sp.
AGAGGTCTCGTGGGCTCGGAGATGTGTATAAGAGACAGATATTCGGCATTGGGGCAATCGTCGATCCAGCGATCGATCGCCTTGCCGCCAGGGCGCTTGAACACCTCGCGCTGCAGCTTGCCATGCTTGATCGTGATTACGCGCCAGCCGCAGGTTTCGAAGATATCGTCAAACCGGCGGAACATCCGGTCGGCCGTGGTACTATCCAGCGACTGGCGGTTGTAATCGACGATCCACCAGCAGTTGCGGATATCGTGCTTGTAGCCCTCGATCAGGCACTCGTAGATATTGCCTTCATCCAGCTCGGCATCGCCCATCAGCGCGATCATCCGGCCAGCCTCGCCTTCGGGCAGCTGGCCGTGGGCGATCAGGTAATCCTGCACCAGGCTGGCAAAGGCGGTGACCGCCACGCCCAGTCCGACCGAGCCGGTGGAGAAATCGACCGGCACCTTGTCCTTGGTCCGGCTGGGATAGCTTTGCGCGCCGCCCAGACCGCGGAACGCCTTGAGCTGGTCCAGGCTCTGGTTGCCCAGCAGGTAATGGATGGCATGGAGCACCGGCCCGGCGTGGGGCTTGACCGCTACCTTGTCCTGCGGACGCAGCGCATGGAAATAGAGCGCGGCCATGATCGCCGTCATCGAGGCGCAGCTGGCCTGATGGCCGCCAACCTTCAGTCCGTCGCGGCTGTCGCGCAGGTGGTTGGCATTGTGGATGATCCACGCCGAGAGCCAGCGCAACCGCTGGTCGATCGTCTCAAGCGTGCGGACCTGTTCGGACCGCGAATCTCGTTTTGGCATGGCCAGTCTCGATGGTTTGTCGCCAGCGGGGCGAAACTCGCGGGGTCAGGCCGGGCTGATCGACTGCAACTGCGCGATGGCCTGGGCTTCGGTTATCACTTCGGCATATTTTGCCTGCAGATCGAACAGACTGGCTTCGTGCGGTCCGGGATGGCGATCGCCACAGGCTTCGCGCACAACGAAGGGCAGGAAGCCGTGCTGGCAGGCATCGAGGGCCGTCGCGCGGACGCAGCCGGAGGTGGAAAGCCCGGTAATCAGCAGCGTATCGATCCCCATCGCGGTCAGCGTGGAGGCCAGCGTCGTGCCGAAGAACGATGAGGCATATTGCTTGGTGATCACCAGCTCGCCATCGCGGGGTTGCAGGCTATCCGGGAAGGCGCCCAGCGGCGATCCCTTGATGAAGGCCTTCAGCGCCGGCACCTTGCGGAAGAATATCCCGCCATCGGCGCCGCCGGGCGAATATTCGACATTGGTGAACAGCACCGGGATCCCGGCCTTGCGCGCCGCAGCGAGCAGCCGTTCGTTGCTGGCCAGGGCATCTTCCACCCCGGCATAGAGCGATGAGGCGGGATCGAGATAGGCCACGACGAAATCGACGATGAGCAGCGCCGGCAGCTTGCCGAAGGGCAAGTGGCCGTCAAAAGCGCCCTTGTAGTTTTCTGCCAGTTCGCTTGCTTGATTAGCCACTAGATCCATCTCCGCTCATGCCGAGCCTGTCGAAGCATCGTCCTTCTTTGTGCAGCGGTGCCGAAGGGAAGGACAGTCCTTCGACAGTCTCTGGACGGGCGGGGCAGGGGCGGTGTCAAATCACCCCGGCGGCCTTCAGCCCGTCCAGTTCAGCGGCGCTCATCCCCAGCAGCTCGCCGTAAATCTCGGCGTTGTGCTGGCCGACCTGTGATGGGGCTGGACGGCGCACGCCGCTGGGCGTGGCCGACAGCTTGGGGAAGGCGTTCTGCATCTTGAGCGGGCCAAACCGCTCGGTTTCAACCTCGATGATTGCCTCGCGCGCCTGGAAGTGCGGATCAGCAAGCATGTCCGGCGCGCGGTAAACACGGCCGGCCGGGATCGAATGCTCGATCATCAGCGCGTCGACCTGATCGATGGTCAGCGTCCGGGTCCAGGCGTTAATCAGATCGTCCAGTTCGGTCTGGCGTTCGCCGCGGGCGATATGCGTTGAATAGCGCGGATCATCGCCCAGTTCGGGCTGGCCCATCGCCTTGGCCAGACGCTTGAAGATCTGATCGTTGTTCGCGCCGATCATGTAAACGCCATCGCTGCATTGATAGACGTTGGACGGCGCGATGCCGGGCAGGATCGAGCCCGAACGTTCGCGGATGAAACCGTTGTGGACATATTCGGACACAAGGCCTTCCATCA
>CAWUNP010000362.1:0-2174 GCA_963923805.1 uncultured Novosphingobium sp.
ACCTGGACGCCCGAACCATTGGCAATGCGGATCTTGCGCTTGGCGTTGAGCAGGTCGGGCCGGTTGCGTTCCTTGGGTGTCATCGAACCGATGATCGCATCCATCCGCAGCAGCACACGGTCGTCCATGCCGGACTGTTCCATCGCCTGCTTGGCCTTCTTCATGCCCGGCAGCATGCCAGCCAGCGCGCCGAGGCCGCCCATCTTCTGCATCTGGCGCAGCTGCTGGCGCAGGTCGTTCATGTCGAACTGCCCTTTGGCCATCCGCGCGGCCATCCGCTCGGCCTCTTCCTCTTCGATCGCAGCGGCAGCGCGCTCGACGATCGAGACGACATCGCCCATGCCCAGGATCCGGCCGGCTACGCGGCTCGGCTGGAACACTTCGAGCGCATCCAGCTTTTCACCGGTACCGGCAAACTTGATCGGCTTGCCAGTGACGGCCCGCATCGACAGCGCCGCACCGCCGCGGGCATCGCCGTCCATCCGGGTCAGCACCACGCCGGTCAGCGGGACCTCGGCGGTGAAGCTCTGGGCAACGTTGACCGCATCCTGACCGGTCAGCGAATCGACGACCAGCAGCACTTCCTTGGGCGAGGAGATCGCGGCGACGGCCTGCATCTCGTCCATCAGTTGCTGGTCAACGTGGAGCCGGCCCGCCGTGTCGAGCAGCAGCACGTCAATCGCCTGCAGCTTGGCGGCCTGGAGCGCACGGGTCGCGATATCGACCGGCTGCTGGCCCGGGATGATCGGCAGGGTGGCAACCTCGACCTGCTCGCCCAGCACCTTGAGCTGGTCCTGCGCGGCCGGACGGTTGACGTCGAGCGAGGCCATCATGGCCTTCTTGCCGTGCTTTTCCTTAAGCAGCTTGGCCAGCTTGGCGGTCGTGGTGGTCTTACCCGAACCCTGCAGACCGACCATCATGATCACGACCGGCGGCGTGGCCGCCAGGTCCAGGCCCGGGACATCGTCCCCGCCCAGCATCTCGACCAGCGCGTCGTTGACGATCTTGACGACCTGCTGGCCCGGCGTGACCGACTTCAGCACCGACTGGCCAATCGCCTGCTCGGTCACCGAATCGATAAAGCGGCGAACAACCGGAAGGGAAACGTCGGCTTCAAGCAGGGCGATTCGCACTTCGCGCATCGCCTCGCGTACGTCCGCCTCGTTCAGCGCACCGCGCCCGCGCAGCTTGTCAAAGACGCTGCCTAGCCGGTCTGAAAGTGAGTCGAACATGCGGTCACAAACCTCGAAACGCGAAAAAAGCCGGTGGGCGAAACCTCGCCGACCAGCTTGCCGCTCAGATACTCAAACTCTTGAATGATGGTGGAGCCTAGCGGGATCGAACCGCTGACCTCCTGCATGCCATGCAGGCGCTCTCCCAGCTGAGCTAAGGCCCCTTGACCATCATCCGGTGAACCTTGGGGGGCTCACCATTCCCGCCCGACCTGTCGAGCGAGGCCGCCCCTCTAGTGGCGGCCTTCGCCCTTGGCAAGAGCGTTTTTTAACTGATCAGTTTTCGTCGCCGTCGTCGTCGCCAACGCCCACGCCAAGGTCGTCATCACCGCCCAGGTCAACGTCGTTGTCCGGCGAATCGCCGTCTTCGTCGATGTCCAGATCGGGATCGGCCAGATCGACGTCCTCAACCTCTTCAACCTTGGTCTTCTGGACTTCCTCATAGGGAATCGGTTGCTTCGACTTCAGCACCGGATCGACATGCCAGGCATAGCCGCATTCGATGCAGGTGATCGGGTCATCCTTGCCCAGATCGTAAAAACGGGTGCCGCACTTCGGGCAGCCGTGCTTGGCGCCCCATTCAGCCTTGACCATGTCAATTCCTCGATACTGCCCTTCGCCAGTGCGACGGGCTGAAACTCTTAATACGTATTGGAGACGGCTTGCGCCTGTCCCAGCGCGGCGCGCGCCTTGCCATAGCCCGCGCCCGCTGTCAAAAGCCGCGCGCAATTGATGCTTACCCGTGAAAGTGCTGACGTGTCCAACGCTGATCCTGCTGCGATGAAGCCGCGCCGCTTCATGCCCTCTGGCCCGCTGCGGGGCACGATCCGCGTTCCGGGCGACAAATCGATCAGCCACCGCTCGATCATGCTGGGCGCACTGGCCGTGGGGGAGACCCGCGTGACCGGCCTGCTTGAAGGCGAGGACGTGCTTTCGACCGCA
>CAWUNP010000363.1:0-2172 GCA_963923805.1 uncultured Novosphingobium sp.
CGGGGACGCGGCCATTGCGACGCAGATCACGGGAGGCTCCCTTGCCAGCCCGTTCGCGCGTCTCGGCCGGCAGGTGCAGCGTATCGCTCATTGCATTGCCTTTCAAAACTCTGGATTACCGTTCTTCTCCGCCACGCCTCCAGGGATGACCATGACGGGAAGCGCGGGCGGTTAGCGGCAATCGGCCGGAAATGCAAGGCTATTGCAGGCGGGTGACCCGGAAGCCCTGCGCCTGCAAGCGCGCGACCAGCCCATCCTTGCCAACCAGATGAAGCGCACCCACCGCGACCAGCGGCCGGTCGCCACCCTGCAGACGTTGCAGCAGGGCCTTGGTCCAGGCCGCATTGCGCTGCACCAGCAGGGCATCGCGAAGCTCCGGATCGGCCAGCAAGCCCTGATGATCGAGCGCTTCGAGCGTCTCCACATCGCCGCGCAGCCAGGCCTGCTGAAGTCGGCGCGTATCGTCGCGCGCCGCCGGGGCTGAGCGGATCACCGCGGCCAGCAAATCGCGCTGTTCAGCCTCTGGCAGGCGATCAAAAATGCCAAGCTGCCGTTCGGCTCCTTCAAATTCCGCCAGCGGCTTGCGCTTCATCTTCTGAAGCACCAACCGATCGGCACCATTCCCGCTGTCATCGCCCCTGCGCGCCGAAATGGCCTGGCTCAGCGCCAGAGCGGCCGCCCAGGTTTCCATCTGGTTGAAGCGATCGTCGGCCAGACTGGCTTCACGCATCAGTCGGACCAGCGCGGGGCGGTCCTGCGGATCGGCACGAGCTGCGATTGGCGGCGCCGAAGCGACCGCCGAGAGCTTGTGAAAAGCCAGCGCGGTCCGCTTGTCATCCTCCAGCGCGGCGACTTCGACCACCAGTGACGTCGCCTCGCTGGTTGCGCGGTTGAAAGCCGGACTGTCGAGGGTGATCGGATCCGGCAGGGCGTGGATCGTGCCAAGCAGCCAGGCGCGCTGGCCATTGGGGCCATCGACCTGCCACAGCGCCGGGTTGGCCTTCTCTTTCTGCTGGCAGGCTGCCAGCAGCAAGGCCAGCAGCACCGCGATGATCCTATTGGACACGGGTTGACCTGATCCCCAATGGTTTAAGCTGGTCCTGGACCGAGCCCTTGCCGCCCAGATGCCCCGCACCGACCGCCACGAAAGCCACGCCGGGTCGCTCCAGCCGCGCCTTGATCCAGTTGGCCCAGGCCTTGTTGCGGTTGATCAGCAAGGCGGCAACCATGGCCGGATCGTCTTCCTCGGCGTTCATCAGCGCGGCCAGCTTGGCCGCATCGCCCATGCGCCAGGCTTCGACCATGGCGGTAACATCCTTGTCGATAGCGGGCAGGGCGGCAATCACCTCGAACAGGTAACGCTGCTGGACCTTGGCCGGGAACCCATCGAACAGCGAAAGCTGGTAATCGAGCGTTTCCAGCCCGATCCGGGGCCGACCCCGTGCCTGATTGCGGCCGGCGAGTTCGGCCTCGACCCCATTGGCCAGCGTATAGCCGCTGCGTTGCAAGGGCAGGGTGGCCAGGACCACGGCCGCGTACCACGGCTTGAACCGGTCAAAGGCGGCCGGCGGCAGGTCGAACCCGGCCAGGGTCTGCTCGAACTTGGCGCGCTCTGCCGCAGACATCTGGTCGCGCAACCGCTGGTCGGCGGGCAGGATTCCGCGATTCAGCAGTACGGCCTGGCTTGCGGCCGGATCGACCTCGGGGATCTCGGTCACCAGTTCGTCGGCCTGCTCAAAAGCCGCCGCCAGCGGGCCGCGAAACCAGTCGAGCCCCTTGGGCAGCAGGTGGATCGTGCCGAGCAGGTAAATCGTGGTATCGGCGTCGCTCACTTTCCAGAGCGCCGGATGAACATCGACCGGCACCGGTTCTGCCACCACCGGTTGCGGCGTGGGCAGGGACTGCTGGGCCACGGCGGGAGTTCCCAGCAGCAGGGCGAGGGGCGTGAGCAGGCGCACGATCATCGCGCTGCTATAGCGCAGGTTTCATGCGCGTCGATGATCGATCTCGCTTGCCAGAACCTTGCCCTCGCCGGTTGACCGGAAACGGCCCATCCGCCAAAGGCCGTGGCCATGACGGATAATGCCCGCCCGCTTTCGTTCCAGGAAATGATCCTGCGGCTCCATTCCTTCTGGAGCGCGCAGGGCTGCCTGATCCTGCAGCCTTATGACA
>CAWUNP010000364.1:0-2170 GCA_963923805.1 uncultured Novosphingobium sp.
GTCGGTGCCGGGAACTGTGGCTGGCCTGGCCTTGGCGCACAAGCGGTTCGGCAAGCTGCCATGGAAAGCCGTTGTCGCCCCTGCGATTGCGCTGGCCCGCGATGGCGTGGCGCTGACCCCTGACGAAGCCTTCGTGTTCAGCTGGGGCAAGGAGCGGCTCTCGACCAGCGCCGCAGCCAAGGCGGCCTATTACCGGCCTGATGGCTCCCTGTACCGGGCGGGTGAAACGCTGCGCCAGCCGGACCTTGCCTGGACATTGACCCAGATTGCCGAGCGCGGGGCAGACGGCTTTTACAAGGGGCCTGTCGCCGAACGTTTTGCGGCCGATATGAAGGCCCATGGCGGCCTGATCACCCAGGAGGACCTGGCATCCTATCGCGCGGTAGAGCGCCAGCCGCTGCGCGGAACCTATCGCGGGCTGGAGGTTGTCACCGCGCCCCCGGCCAGCGCTGGCGGAGCGACGCTGCTCAATATGCTGAACATCCTTGAAGGCTTTGATCTGCAGGCCTCCGGTCCCGGTTCCGCCCAGACGCTGCACATCCTGGCCGAGACGATGAAGCTCGGTTACGCTGATCGTTATCGCTATCTTGGTGATACCGATTTTGTCACCGTCCCGATCCGCGGGTTCATCTCGAAAGCCTATGGGCAAGAGCGGGCCAAGCTGATTGACCCGGCCAAGGCCACGCCGGCTCGGCAACTGGGGGCGGGTGATCCGGCACGGTTCGAAAGCCCCTCAACCACCCATTTTTCGGTGGCTGACGCCGATGGCAATGTCGTCTCGACCACCTATACCCTTGGCGCCGATTTCGGATCAGGCGTGATGATCGCGGGCACCGGGGTGCTGCTTAACAACCAGATGAACAACTTCGATCATGAAAATGCCGCCACGGCGTTGCGCGAGGGCACACCGCCGCCGCTGAACGCCATGGCTCCCGGCAAGCGGATGCTGTCCACCATGATGCCCACGATCATCATGAAGGGGGGCAAGCCCTGGCTGGTCACCGGCACCCCGGGGGGAAGCACGATCATCGACACGGTCCTGCAGATCGTGGTCAACGTGGTCGATTTCAAATTGAACGTTGAAGAGGCCACCCACCAGCCGCGGATTTTCCAGGACACCGGCAAGACCCTGCGGGTTGAACCCAACTTCAACCCCGACACGGTCCGGATCCTCGGCACGATGGGCCACACGATCACCTCCGATGAAACGATGGGCAGCGCCCAGTCGATCATGATCGAAAATGGTCTGTTCCTGGGGGCAGCTGACCCGCGCCGGCCTGGAGCGCTTGCCATTCCGCCCGAGCGATCGCAGCCACGGTGATCGCGCGGGGCAGCGCGCTGGTGGGCTAGAGCGTCTGGATGATCCCCGAAAAATCGACTCTGCCGTTGCCCGCCGCGATATAGGCTTCGTAGAGCTCTTCGGCGCGGGTGCCCATCGGCACCTTCGCGCCGATGCCCTGCGCCGCCTCCAGCGCCAGCTTCAGGTCCTTCAGCATCAGGGCCGCGGCAAACCCGCCCTGATAGCCATTGTCAGCCGGGGACTGCGGCCCGACACCTGGGACCGGGCAGTAGGACGTCATCGACCACGATTGGCCTGATGCCTTGCTGGAAATGTCATAGAAGGTCTGGAGGTCCAGCCCCAGCTTGTCAGCCAGGGCAAAGGCCTCGCAGGTGGCGATCATCGTCGCGCCCAGGATCATGTTGTTGCAGATTTTGGCCGCCTGCCCGGCACCGCTGGCACCGGCGTGGATCACGGCCTTGCCCATCGCAGCTAGGATCGGCTCAGCGCGCTGGAATGCGTCTCCAGTACCGCCAACCATGAAAGTCAGCGTCCCGCCATTGGCTGCGGCAATCCCGCCCGACACCGGCGCATCGACCATGGCATAGCCCGCCGCTTCGGCAGCTGCGGCAGCCTTGCGGGCCGTATCGACATCGATCGTCGAGCAATCGAGCAGCAGGGCGCCAGCCGGGGCCTCGCCGATCACATCGGCGGTATAGACGCTCTCGACGATCTTGCCGTTGGGCAGCATCGAGACCACGGCATCGACGCCCTGCACGGCCTCGCGCACGGTCGGGAAGACGGTGCAGCCATTGCCGGTGGCCCGTTCGGCCGCTTCGGCGCTCAGGTCAAAGGCCTGGACCTGTCTCTTATACACATCTCCGAGCCCAC
>CAWUNP010000365.1:0-2151 GCA_963923805.1 uncultured Novosphingobium sp.
TCGGCCACCTTCGGTTCGACCTTCAACAACGTCGCCATGTTCGGCCAGGCCACCTACAAGCTGTCGGACACGATCCGCTTCATTGCCGGCCTGCGTTACACGCATGACAACCTGTCGGTCTTCCACAAGCGCGTTTCGCCGCTGACCGGCCCGGGCATCCAGCCGAACTTTGACCAGGGTGTTTACAACGAATACCTGCGTCTGGTTGGCCTTGGCACCTCGCCCACCGCAGCGGCAGGCGCCGCTGTCACGGCTTCGAACGGGGTTCCCTGGACCAGCGAAACCAGCAACGACAACCTGTCGGGCAAGGCCGGTTTCCAGTTCGACCTGAACGAAGACACCATGGCCTATGCCACCTATGCCCGTGGCTACAAGGGTCCGGCCTACAACGTGTTCTTCAACCTGACCGGCACCGGCACCAACGTGATCGAGCCGGAAACCTCGAACTCGTTCGAAATCGGTCTGAAGAACTCGCTGCTTGACGGCGCGCTGACCTTCAACATCGCGGCCTACTATGCCCGTTACAACAACTTCCAGGCCAACAACCCGGATCTGGTTGCCGGCGTGGTTGTCACCCGCTTCACCAACGCGGGTACCGTCTCGACGCAGGGCATCGAAATGGACCTGGCCTGGCGCCTGGGCCGCAACACCAACCTCAGCGCAGGTCTTTCGGTCAACGACGCCCATGTCGTGAACTTCAAGGCTCCGCTGGGTTCGACTGCGGCAATCCCGACCGGCACCAAGCTGGGCTATGCCCCGACCTGGAAGGGCTCGATGGCGGTCGATCACACCATCGAAACCGGCGGCTTCGCCAACCTGGCCTTCGGTGCGTCGATGAACTTCCAGAGCAGCCAGCTCTCGCTGTTCGCGGCCGATGCCGTGCAGCGCCAGTTCGGCACGATCCCGGCCTATGCCCTGGTCAATGCGAACGTCGGCCTGGTCGATCCGGACGACAAGTGGAAGCTGACCTTCGTGGTCCGCAACCTGTTCGACAAGGCCTATCCGGCAGCCATCGTGAACGGCGGCGTTGGCGGTTCCTACCGCTACCAGATCCCGCGCGATGCGGACCGCTACTGGGGCGTGACGGGCCGGTTCAACTTCTGATCCAGCCCGGCCATACGGCCATCAAGAAAGGCCCCCTGCCGCGCGGCAGGGGGCCTTTTCTTTTGGGTGCCGGCTTAGCGAACTGGCCGTTGCCTGCTCAGGCTGCGCCGATCGAAGCCCCCGCGGACCAAGCGCCGTGTCAGGCCTTCGACAAGCTCAGGCCGAGCGGAATCGTAGTGAACAGCTAAGGCAGGTCAGGCCGCTTCCGCCCTCACCCCTCATCATGCGCCACGATCCGCGGCACCAGGAAGTGGATCAAGGCCAGTGCCATCAGGTAAGATACCGCCGCCCCATAGAACAGCGGGGCATAGCCGTGCCCGTTCGTCAGCAGCCAGCCGGTGGTCTCCTGGATGCCAAAACCCGCCAGATTGCCTGCAATGGCGCCAATCGCCATCACCGTCCCCACGCGGGAACTGGGCACGGCATCAGCCGCGAAGCCGAAGATATTGGTCGAGAAGCCCTGATGCGCGAACAGTGCCATGCCGATGATCGCCGCCGCGGTCCACGGGCTGCTGGCGGTCAGCGCCAGCGGGATTGGCACGATGATCAGTGCATAGATCAGCAGCGCGGTCTTGCGGGACCGGTTCACACTCAGGCCGCGGGCCAGCAGGCGCGGGAACACCACACCGGCTGACAGCGCGCCAATCGCCGCCAGGGTAAAGGCCAGTGCGGTTGGTCCAATCAGTTCCTTCTGGGTCAGGCCGAAAACCTTCACGAACAGGTCCGGCAGCCAGAAGGTGAAGAACCACCAGAACATATCGGTCAGCGCCTTGGCCCCGGCGATCGCCCAGGTCACCTTGTCCTTCAGCGCTTCGCGGAACGAAGGCCGGGCTGCTTCAACGATGGTTTCGGCCACCGGCTGCAGCTTGCGCGTCCCGCCGATCCAAAAGGCCAGCCAGACAAAGCCGATCAGGCCGGTAACGATGAAGGCCGCGTGCCAGCCAAACAGCGCGGCAAAGGGGATCACCGTCAGCGGGGCGATGATATTGCCCAGGTTCGGCGCCGAATTGACGATCCCCATCCTGTCTCTTATACACATCTGACGCT
>CAWUNP010000366.1:0-2147 GCA_963923805.1 uncultured Novosphingobium sp.
TCTCAGCCGCCTGAAGCGCCATCTGGCGCTTCAGGCGGCTGAGATGGTCGATGAACAGGATGCCTTCGAGGTGGTCCATCTCATGCTGCAGACAGGTGGCGAGCAGGCCGTCCATCTCTTCCTCGTGGGTCTTGCCATCAAGATCCTGCCAGCGCGCGCGAATGCGGGCCGGGCGTTCGACATCGGCGTAGACTTCCGGCACCGAAAGGCAGCCTTCGGAATAGACCGACAGGTCATCCGAGGGATCAAGGATTTCCGGATTGATGAACACCCGCGGCTCTTTCTTGAGCGGCTGGTGGGTATGGGCATGGCCGCCGTGCGAAGTGCAGACTTCGGGTTCTGCATCCGGATCTTCTGGCATCAGATCGATCACCAGCACGCGCAGCGGCACGCCGACCTGGATCGCGGCCAGGCCAATGCCAGGGGCATCGTACATCGTCTCGAACATGTCGGCGACGAGGGTCTTGAGCTCGTCGTCAAACCTGGTGACGGGTACGGACACCACCTTGAGGCGGGGATCGGGAACTTCGATGATTTCGCGGATAGCCATGGGCCGCAGATAGTCCTGCCCCCCGCGAATCGCAAGGCGGCTGCGGCGATCAGTGTGATCGGCCAATGAGATCGGCTACGCGACCGGCCGCCGCGCGCGCAGGGCCTGGGCCAGCGTGCCTTCGTCGAGGTAATCCAGCTCACCCCCCACCGGCAGGCCGTGCGCCAACTGGGTGATCCGCACCGGATAGCCTTCCAGCCGCTCGGCGATGTAATGCGCCGTGGTCTGGCCTTCGAGCGTGGCGTTCATGGCCAGCACCACCTCGTCGATCCCGCCAGCGGCAACCCGCTGGATCAGGGCGGCGATGGTCAGGTCTTCGGGGCGAACGCCCTCGATCGCCGAAAGGCGCCCGCCCAGCACATGGTAACGCCCGGTGAACAGCCGCGCGCGGTCCAGCGCCCAGAGATCGGCGACGTCCTCCACCACGCAGAGCGAACGCTGGTCGCGGCGCGGATCGGTGCAGATGCCGCAAGGATCGCTGGTATCGACATTGCCGCAGGTCTGGCATTCCACCAGGCGGTCTGAAACGCCCTCAAGGGCAGCGAGCAGCTGCACCAGCGCAGTTTCGCGGCGCTTGATTAGCCACAGCACCGCGCGGCGGGCCGAACGTGGCCCCAGCCCGGGCAAGCGCGACAGCGCCTGGGTCAGTGTCTCGATCTCTTGCGATGCCATCGCTCCTCCATACCGCTCAGGCTGGGCTTGTCGAAGCCCCGTCCTTTTCTTTTCCGCCGCCGAAAGTAAGGACGTCCTTCGACAAACTCAGGACGAGCGGGAGTTGCATTGTGCGTATCATCTTCATGGGGACCCCGGACTTTGCCGTGCCGGCGCTCGAAGCGCTGGTCGCGGCCGGGCATGATCTGGTCGCCGCCTATACCCAACCGCCCCGGCCCGGCGGGCGGCGCGGGAAAGAACTCACCCCCACTCCGGTCCACCGCAAGGCCGAAGAGCTGGGGATCGAAGTGCGTCACCCCGCCTCGCTCAAGGGCGCGGATGAGCAGGCTGCGCTGGCCGCGTTGAATGCCGATATTGCCGTGGTCGCCGCTTATGGGCTGATCCTGCCGCAGGCCGTGCTCGATGCGCCGAAGCATGGCTGCCTCAACCTCCACGGCTCAATCCTGCCGCGCTGGCGGGGGGCCGCTCCGATCCAGCGCGCGATCCTGGCGGGCGATGCCGAGACCGGGGTCGATATCATGCGGATGGAAGCCGGGCTCGATACCGGGCCAGTTCTGCTGGAAGGCCGCACGCCGATCGCGGGCAAGACCGCAGGCGAGCTGACCAGCGAACTGGCGCAGATCGGGGCGCGGCTCATCGTGGAGGTGCTGGCTGATCTGCGCGCCTATCCCGAAGTGCCGCAGCAGGATGACGCGGCGACCTATGCGAAGAAGATCGACAAGGCTGAGACCCGGATCGATTTCACCCAGGATGCGGCGCAGGTCGAACGGCAGGTTCGCGCTTTTGCCCCGGCACCGGGCGCATGGTTCGAGTTTCAGGGCGAGCGCTGCAAGGTGCTTGCTGCCGAAATCGTGAGTCCCCGCGAAGGCGGGGACCTCATGCCTGGTCAGGATCAACCCTGTCTCTTATACACATCTCCGAGCCC
>CAWUNP010000367.1:0-2132 GCA_963923805.1 uncultured Novosphingobium sp.
GTTCATAGCTGGCACTGAAATCGATCCCCGAAGTGGTGACGTCAGCCGAGTTCACATACTGCGTGCGCAGCCGCTGGACATTGCCGATGCCGCAACCAGCCCCGGTGAAGGTGAAGCGCGATTGCAGCGCGGCATAGGCCGGATTGCCGCAATTGGCGGCCCCCGTCGCGCCAAACAGCGCGGCGACGATCCCGGCCACCGGTTCACCTTCGATCGGGCCGGAAAAATCATACTTGAAGTAATCGACGCTGGCTCGGAACCCGCCCGTATTGATCAACAGGCCACCATTGTAGGTGGTGGCGCTTTCGGGTGCGAGGTTGGGGTTGCCATTGATATCGATCGCCCGGAACGAGCTGCCGATGATCTGGAGCGAGGTCAGGTTGCCCGCCAGGCTTTGCGAGGGCGGCCCACGGAAGGTGGTGCCAACCCCGCCGCGGATCGCCAACCAGTCCGTCAGCTGGAACTTGGCGCGGGCCTGGGGATCGAAGGTTGAGCCGACGGCACCGCCATAGTCTTCATAGCGGGCCGAGAGCTGGACGTTGAAGGCATCCGTAACCGGAAGCTGCAATTCGGCGAAGGCGGCATAGACATCCCCCTTGCTGTCGCCATTGCGGTTGGTGCCAAGGAAACCCAGTGCACCGGTTTGCGGGCTGCAGGTAGCCGCGGGGTTCAGCGGCGTACCCGGGCATGGCACCAGATCAAGGTTCGAAACATCGTTGTAGCGCCGGCTATAGGTATTGCGGCGGTATTGCACGCCCAGCGCAAAGCCCACTTCGCCCCCCGGCAGGGTGAAGCCCGTCTGGCCCGACAAGACCGCATCCGCCACCAGCTGGCTGGTGAAAGCCTGGGTATTCGGGCTTTGGAACATCCAGTCGAGCGTGCCGATATCGTTGATCAGGCCGGCGCCGGGCGCGGTCGAAAGACCGTTGGTGCCGCGGGAACCGGCGTAATTCGGGTTGGTCTGCCCGGTCACCGGGTTGCCCTGAACGGCGGTGGAGAACGGGTTCCAATAGGTGCAACCATTGGTCCCGGCCAGTGCGGCCAGCTGGGTTGCGGACAAGCCCGCCCGGGACGCGGTTGACGAATAGGGGCAGCTCGCCCCGCCAAAGCCGGCCAGGGCATTCTGGAACAGGTCACCATAGGTGTCAGTGCCACCGAACGAGCGGTCATATCGGCTATAGGTAAGGCTGGTCGTGAAGTTGAGCTTGTCCGACAGGGCGGTATCCAGTTCCGCCGTGACCATCATTTGATCCGAAATGCGCGGCGATGTGGCCGATCCGCGGCCCGGGAACAGCGCATTGCCGCCCAGCAGGACCGGGCGGAACAGCACCGGGAAGGCCAGCGCCGGGGCCAATGGCGTGCCGGATGCATCGGTCAGACAGCCGGCCGCTGCGCCATAGATGCGGCAATAGTCGCGCAGCGCCGGGGCATAGGTCGGGATCTGGAACACCCCGCCCCCGCCGAAGGCCGCATTGGCTGAGGGCGGCAGGGTCGGCAGGTAGCTGGGCGAGGTGGTAATCCGGGTTTCGGAATGGCCCCACAGCGCATTCATCCGCAGGCTGGTGCTTTCGCTGATGTCCACTTCGGCATCGAGGAACAGCTGGAAGCGCTGTTCCGGCTCCACCAGATTGCCGAACAGGCCATACTGGTTGAAACAGCGATCAGTTGACGATCCGGGCAGGCTGCGGAAGCCGCCCAGCGCCTCGCAGCCGAGGTCCGTGGTGAACACGAGCCCGCCAACCGTGGCGTTGAAATCGAAGTTGCCGGGGTTGCCGCTGCCGGTCCAGCCGCCCTGCGGGTTGTTGGGATAGGGCTGGATCGTGAAATCGCGGTCAACTGTCTGCAATTCGGAACGGCGCTGGTAACCGGCGGAAACGAAGATCCGACCGCCATCGCCCGAATGGCCGAAGCTCAGCGCGCCGCCATAATCGCCGTTCGATCCGGAAATGTAGCGATAGTCAGCCGATGCGCGGAAGCCTTCCTGGTTGGTGCGGGTGATGAAGTTGACCACCCCGGCGATAGCATCGGAACCATTAGGTGGCCGCAGTGCCGTCCTTCAGCACCTCGATCCGTCCGATCGCCCCTGACGGGATCAGGTTGACGTCAACAATCGGGACTGTCTCTTATACACA
>CAWUNP010000368.1:0-2132 GCA_963923805.1 uncultured Novosphingobium sp.
GGAGTATCGTCGGCAGCGTCAGATGTGTATAAGAGACAGACATTGCCCTCCGGGCCGGTGATCGGACTTTCGACGATCCCCTGGACCTGCCAGCCCAGCCCTTCGATCCAGCCGCGTACTTCATCGCAGACCCGGGCGTGCAGCGCAGGATCGCGCACCACCCCGCCCTTGCCGACTTCACCCCGGCCCACTTCGAACTGCGGCTTGATCAGCGCGACCATCTGGCAAACCGGCGCGGCCAATTTGAGCGGCACTTCCAATACTTTGGACAGCGAAATGAAACTGGCATCGCAAACCACCCAGCTGCAGGCGCGATCAATCTGGGCGGGGGTCAGGATGCGCGCGCTGGTCTGTTCCAGCACGGTCACCCGCGGATCCTGGCGCAATTTCCAGGCGAGCTGGTTGGTGCCGGAATCGACCGCGAAGACGTGCTCAGCCCCGTTTTGCAGCAACACGTCAGTAAAGCCGCCGGTCGAACTGCCGATGTCCATGGCAGTGGCTCCGGCCGGATCGAGAGCGAAGTGTTCGATCGCGTGGGCCAGCTTGATCCCCCCGCGCGAGACCCAGGGATGATCGCGGCCCCGCACATCGAGCGGCGCATCGGCGGGCAGGCTGTGGCCGGGCTTGGCCAGCTTGGTCTCTCCGCTGAAGACCAGCCCGGCCAGCACGAGCGCCTGCGCCCGGCTGCGGCTCTCGGCCAGCCCGCGATCGACCAACAACTGGTCAACGCGCGTCTTGGGCGATTTGGCGGATCGGGGCTGGGTCATGGTTGGCAGGGCTTGTCGCTGGGGCGGCCTCATTCCATAGTGCGGCGATGAAGGCAAATGTCCTGCTGCCGACCCTGCTTACGCTGACGCTGCTGAACGCCTGCGCGCCGCGGGCCGCTCCGCCCGCCGCTGCCCCGCCACCGGCCGAGCCGACCAGCCCGGCACCGGCCGCCGTGCCGCCCCCGGCGGGCGACTGGCGGGACGCGCCGCTGACCCCCGGGACCTGGCGCTGGTCGGCCGCATCCGGCCAATCGGCCGCCAGCTTTGAACGCGCGGGTGAACCACCCCTGGTGATCCTGCGCTGCGCCGTGCCTGGCACGATCCAGCTGACCCACGCCGCCGCACCTGTCATCACCCAGCCAACCCCGCTGGCCGTGACCACCTCAAGCGGGACCTTCCCGCTCATCACCGATCCGGCAATCGCCGGCACAAGCGGCGTGACGGTTACCTTGCCCGCCCGTGCGCGGGTGCTGGATGCCATGGCCTTTTCGCGCGGCCGATTCGTGATCGAGGTGGCGGGCCTGACGCCCAGCTATTTGCCGGCCTGGCCCGAAATTGCGCGGGTAATCGAAGACTGTCGCTGAGCGCGCCCGGCGTGCCGCAGCCGGGCCGGTGGATGAAGCACGAAGCCCCGAATTCTGACGCCAAAAAATCGAAAGACAAGACTTGTTGTCAGGCCCGAAATGATTCACATTCGCGCCAAGGCCCATCGGGCTTCGCCGATGGCCCCGGCTCCCCGGAAGGGAAGTCTTTGGCTCAACAGCGCGAAAGGAGGTGACCGATGTCTCATGGTTCAGCAGGGAGGTCGGTAACCCGCACAACGGAGCATTATCGCTGAGCACAAGGCAAGCGATAGAGGCTTCGTGAGCGGCGCTTCCGGCCGCTGACCATGCGAAGGGCGGTTCTCGGGTTGCCGGGGCCGCCCTTCTCATTTCCGGCGGCACGATTATTACCTTTTTCTTGTCTCGCCGGTAATTTTCACCCAGAGGCCAAGCTGCAAATCCTGAAAGGACCATAGCTCCATGTCTGCCGCCCCGCCCTTCACCCACGTGCCACACCCCGCCCCGACAGCGGACGCGGTACGCGCCGGGCTGGTAGCCGATCCGGGCTTCGGCAAGATCTTTTCCGATCACATGGTCACCATCGACTGGAGCGAAGACCGCGGCTGGCATTCGGCCACGCTGGGTCCGCGTCAGCCGATCCCGCTCGATCCGGCGGCATCGGTGCTGCACTATGCCCAGGAGATTTTCGAAGGGCTGAAGGCCTATCGCCTGGTTGATGGGTCGATGGCGCTGTTCCGGCCGGAAGCGAATGCGCGGCGCTTCAATGCGTCGGCCCGGCGGCTTGCCATGCCGGAACTGCCGG
>CAWUNP010000369.1:0-2119 GCA_963923805.1 uncultured Novosphingobium sp.
GTCTCGACCTCGGCCAGCGCAGCCGCCAGCGCTTCCTGCGCGGGGGTGGGATTGCGGCGCATCTCGCGGGCGCGCTGGTGCAGCGCATCGAGCCGCTTTTCCGAAATTTCCCAGCCGCGGCCCTTCTTCTTGATCGCCGGCACGGCGTCTTCGGCGGGCGCGCGCAGGGTCAGTGTCTTTTTCATCCCACGCTTCCTTCAAGCGAAATGCCGAGCAGCTTCTGCGCCTCGACTGCAAATTCCATCGGCAGCTGCTGCAGCACTTCCTTGGCGAAGCCGTTGACGATCAGCGCCACGGCGGCTTCCCGATCCAGCCCGCGCTGCATCGCGTAGAACAGCTGGTCATCGGAGATCTTGCTGGTGGTCGCCTCGTGCTCGATCTGGGCGCTGGGGTTGCGCACCTCGATATAGGGCACGGTGTGCGCGCCGCAGTCCTTGCCCAGCAGCAGGGAATCGCACTGGGTAAAGTTGCGCACGCCCTCGGCCTGCGGGGCGACGCGGACCAGCCCGCGATAGGTGTTCTGGCTCTTCCCGGCCGAGATGCCCTTCGACACGATGGTCGAGCGGCTGCCCTTGCCATTGTGGATCATCTTGGTGCCGGTATCGGCCTGCTGGAAATTGTTGGTGACGGCGACCGAGTAGAACTCACCCACCGAATCCTCACCATTGAGGACGCAGCTGGGATACTTCCACGTTACTGCCGAGCCGGTTTCGACCTGGGTCCACGAAACCTTGCTGCGCTTGCCCTGGCACAGCGCGCGCTTGGTGACGAAGTTGTAGATCCCGCCTTTGCCCTCGGCGTCGCCCGGGTACCAGTTCTGCACGGTCGAATACTTGATCTCGGCATCATCGAGCGCGACCAGTTCGACCACGGCGGCATGGAGCTGGTTCTCGTCACGCTGGGGCGCGGTGCAGCCTTCGAGGTAGGAGACATAGGCCCCCTTGTCGGCCACGATCAGCGTGCGTTCGAACTGCCCGGTGTTCTCGGCATTGATCCGGAAATAGGTGCTCAGCTCCATCGGGCAGCGCACGCCTTCGGGGATGTAGACGAAGGTGCCGTCCGAAAAGACCGCGCAGTTGAGCGCGGCAAAGAAGTTGTCGTGCATCGGCACGACCTTGCCCAGCCACTGCTTGACCAGTTCGGGATACTCGCGGATCGCCTCGGAGATCGACAGGAAGATCACCCCGGCCTTCTTCAGCTCATCACGGAAGGTGGTGGCAACCGAAACCGAATCGAACACGGCATCGACCGCGACCTTGCGCGAGCCCTCAACCCCGGCGAGGACCTTCTGCTCTTCGAGCGGAATGCCCAGCTTCTCGTAAACCTTGAGGATCTCGGGATCGACCTCGTCGAGGCTGGACAGCTTCTTCTTCGCCTTGGGCGCGGCGTAGTAATAGGCGTCCTGGTAATCGATCGGCGGAATGTTCAGCTTGGCCCAGTCGGGCGTGGGCATGGTCTGCCAATGGCGGAAGGCCTTGAGCCGCCAGTCGAGCATCCATTCGGGCTCGTTCTTCTTGGCGCTGATAAAGCGGACCGTATCCTCGTTCAGACCCTTTTCGGCGAACTCGGTCTCGATATCCGCGGACCAGCCGTGCTCGTAATCGGCAACCTTGGCGGCGGCTTCGCGCGCGGCCTGATCCTTCAGGGTGGCCTCTTCGCTCATGCCGACACCTCTGCGAGGCGGATCAGCGAGACCTGCGACAGCGCGCCGCGCAGCGCTTCGTTGACGATCGGCCAGTGCGGCTTGACCGAGCAGCAAGCATCAAGCCCGCAATCGGACCGGGCATCATCGACGCACTGGGTCAGCGCGATCGGGCCTTCGACCGCCTCGATGATATCGGCCAGCGTGATCGCCGCGGCCGGGCGGGCCAGCTTCAGCCCGCCGCCGACGCCGCGGGTGGAGCGCAGCAGACCGGCAGAGGTCAGGCGGCTGACCAGCTTCTGCACGGTTGGCACCGGCAGGCCGGTTTCGGCGGCAAGTTCGGCCGCGGAGACGCGCATGCCGCCGCAATGGCGCGCGGCGGCGCTCATCGTGACGACGGCATAATCGGCCATGGAAGAGAGGCGCATCGGCGGTTCCAGTTAAATCGGACTGATTCTTTCCGGTTTGCCCCTAGGC
>CAWUNP010000370.1:0-2113 GCA_963923805.1 uncultured Novosphingobium sp.
GTTCCCCCTCTGTCCGTTCAGCCGCAAGGTGCGGCTGCTGATGAGCGAAAAGGGCATCGCTTACGAATTGTGGCGCGAAAATCCGTGGGATGGCCGCGATGAATTCTTCGCGCTCAACCCGGCGGGACGCACCCCGGTGCTGCACGATCCGGCCAAGGGCGTGACCCTGTGCGATAGCCGCGCGATTTGCGAATATTTCGAAGAGACGGTCGACAAGGTGCCGCTGATCAATGGTACGGCCACCAACCGCGCGGAGATTCGCCGCCTCGTCGCGCTGTTTGATGAGAACTTCTTCGGCGATGTCACCGCGCCGCTTCTGCACGAGCGGATGAAGAAGCGGCTGATCTATCGCCAGTCGCCCGATTCGCGCGTGCTGCGCGAGGCGATGAAGCTGGCGCACGAGCATCTCTATTACATCGATCACCTGGTCGATCACCGCCCCTGGCTGGCCGGCGCGACGATGAGCCTGGCCGATTTGGCCGCTGCGGCGCAGATCTCGGTGGCGGATTATCTAGGTGGGCTCGACTGGTCGGGCCATGAACAGGCCGCCGCCTGGTACGCCGTGTTCAAGAGCCGACCCAGCTTCCGCCCACTGCTGTCAGAGCGGATGGAAGTGATCCAGCCGCCCAGCCACTATGGTGATGTGAACGCCTAGGCC
The DNA here is from genome assembly GCA_963923805.1 of uncultured Novosphingobium sp. Classification (GTDB taxonomy): domain Bacteria; phylum Pseudomonadota; class Alphaproteobacteria; order Sphingomonadales; family Sphingomonadaceae; genus Novosphingobium. The sequence continues at coordinate 659 of CAWUNP010000370.1, forward strand.
GCGCTGGTCTTGCTGCCGAAGCGGCCGTGCTTGCGGAAGCGGACCATCCAGCGATCAAGGAACAGGCCCAGCGGGCGGGGTGTAATGCCCAGCGCCTTGCAGCCCTTCGCCTTGGGGGCAACCACGTTGCCCGCCTTGAGCATCAACCACTGCTGGCGGCTTAGCGGGGCCAACGGTAGCCAACCGGTCAGCGTGGCAATGGCACCGGAAACGGCATCGGGCAGCGGCAGGAAGGCAGGGCTGCGGCCCTGCGCCTTGGCCACGCGCTGGTTGATCTCCAGCATGGTCAGCACTTCGGGGCCGCCCAGCTCATAGGTCTTGCCGCCGTGTTCCTTCACATTGCCCAGCGCCGCGGCGACGGCCAGCGCCGCATCGTCCACGAATAGCGGCTGGAACGGCGCTTCCGGGCCGAATACCGGCATGACCGGCGCCGCGGCGATCAGTCCGGCGAACAGGTTGATGAAATTGTCATCCGGCCCGAACAGCACCGATGGGCGCAGGATCGTGGCCTTGGGGAAGGCCGCCAGCACGGCCGCTTCGCCGGCGGCCTTGCTGCGGGCATAGGCGGTCGCGCCTTCGGCATCGGCACCTATGGCCGAGACATGGACGAAAGCTGAAGCGCCCGCGGCCTTCGCGGCCTTGGCCAGATTGCCCACACCGCGGCCCTGAACGGCATCAAGGTTGCCATCAAAGGCACCAACCAGGTTCACCACGGCATCGGCCCCGGTCACCACGCGGTCCAGCGATTCCGGCTTGGTCATGTCGCACCGGGCGAACTGGACCTGCCCCAGGTTGGCCAGCGGCTTCAGCTTGAAGGCGCGTTCGGGATTGCGGCTGGCAATCCGCAGCCGGGCACCGCTGCTCAGCAGTTCCTGCGCCAGATGCGTCCCAAAAAACCCGCTACCGCCCACCAGGACGATCAGTTTTCCTTCAAGCGCGGTGCCGTTGCGTACCATGTTCGACTATCCCTTGCCTCGGCAAACCGCCGGAATTCACGCCGCCGCCCTTGGCACAAAGCCGCCCGGTTGGGCAACTGCGGGGAGGGGCAAAGCGAACCTTTTTGAACCTGTGCCTGCAAAAGCGCCAAAGGCCCGTTGACACCCGCAATGCCCCCGGCTAGTGGCGCCCTCCTACCCGGCAGCGGCGCTTCGGCCTTCTGCCCCGTGCCCAGATGGCGGAATTGGTAGACGCACCAGCTTCAGGTGCTGGCGCTCGCAAGGGCGTGGAGGTTCGAGTCCTCTTCTGGGCACCATTCCCCTATATCTAGATACCCCCTGAGGGGTCGACAAAATGGCGGAAATCTGCCATTTATACTACTCAATTGTTGCTGATCGTGTCTCAGTGCTTCCCGGTATACCGGCCTCTTTGGGGGCACGGTTGGGGGCATTTTCGGGTTCAGCGATCGTTTAATGGAAGGTCGTGCCCCCAATGGCCCCCACTGAGTGGTCCGATTTC
>CAWUNP010000371.1:0-2110 GCA_963923805.1 uncultured Novosphingobium sp.
GCCAGCCAGCCGCTGGCCAATCTCGGTCGTCAGGCCGGCAGTAATGTCCCAGGCCACGCCCGAACCTTCGCTTGGTGGGCCGGCATGAGCGGCAGTGGCAAGGAGCACGGCGGAGAGCGCGGCAGCGCGGGTCATGGTCTTGATCATGGCCTTGCTTTACCCGGCGCGCGATCAAAGGCAATCCGCTTGCCCCTTGCCCCGCCTGATTGTAGAGGCGCGGCCAATTCCCTTTTTCCAGATTATATCCAGAGGACCCAGCGATGGCCGCCCAATACGCCTATGTCATGAAGGGCATGACCAAGACCTTCCCCGGCGCGCAGAAGCCGGTGCTGAACGACATCAACCTGCAGTTTTATCAGGGCGCCAAGATCGGCATCGTCGGCCCGAACGGCGCGGGCAAGTCCACGCTGATGAAGATCATGGGCGGGATCGACACCGATTTCACCGGCGAAGCCTGGCCGGGTGAGAACATCACCGTCGGTTACCTGCCGCAGGAGCCGGAGCTCGACAAGACCAAGACCGTGCTGGAAAACGTCAAGGACGGCGCCCGCGCCACGGCCGATCTGGTGGACCGTTTCAACGCCATCTCGGCCGAAATGGGCGATCCGCAGGACGATACCGATTTCGACGCGCTGATGGAAGAAATGGGCGAACTGCAGGCCAAGATCGACGCGGTCGACGGCTGGACGCTCGACAACCAGCTGGAAGTGGCGATGGAAGCCCTGCGCTGCCCGCCGGGTGACTGGTCAGTGGAAAGCCTCTCGGGCGGTGAAAAGCGCCGCATCGCGCTGACCCGCCTGCTGATCCAGAAGCCGGACATCCTGCTGCTCGACGAACCGACCAACCACCTTGACGCGGAATCGGTGGAATGGCTGGAAAACCACCTCAAGGAATATGCCGGCGCGGTACTGATGATCACCCACGACCGCTACTTCCTGGATAACGTCGTCGGCTGGATCCTCGAACTCGATCGCGGCCGCTACTTCCCCTACGAGGGCAATTACTCGACCTACCTGGAAAAGAAGGCCAAGCGCCTTGAACAGGAAGATCGCGAGGAAAGCGGCAAGCAGAAGGCGCTGCAGCGCGAACTGGAATGGATCCGGCAGACCCCGGCGGCCCGCCAGACCAAGTCCAAGGCGCGTATCCGCAAGTTCGAGGAACTGCAGAACGCCCAGGACAACCGCCCGGTCGGCAAGGCCCAGATCGTTATCCAGGTGCCAGAGCGCCTTGGCGGCAAGGTTATCGAGGTCAAGAACATCTCGAAGGCCTATGGCGACAAGCTGCTGTTCGAAAACCTCTCGTTCATGCTGCCGCCGGGTGGCATCGTCGGTGTGATCGGTCCGAACGGCGCGGGTAAGTCGACCCTGTTCAAGATCATCACCGGCATGGAAGTGCCCGATAGCGGCACGATCGAAATCGGCTCGACCGTCCACCTGGGCTATGTCGACCAGAGCCGCGACCATCTCGATCCCAAGCACAACGTGTGGGAGGAAATCTCCGACGGGCTCGATTACATGAAGGTCAACGGCCAGGACATGTCGACCCGGGCCTATGTTGGCGCCTTCAACTTCAAGGGCGCTGACCAGCAGAAGAACGTTGGCAAGCTGTCGGGCGGTGAACGCAACCGCGTGCACATGGCCAAGATGCTGAAGCAGGGCGGCAACGTGCTGCTGCTTGACGAACCGACCAACGACCTTGACGTCGAAACCCTCGCCGCACTGGAAGAAGCCATCGAAAACTTCGCCGGTTGCGCCGTGGTCATCAGCCACGACAGCTTCTTCCTTGACCGTCTGGCCACGCACATCCTGGCCTTTGAAGGCAACAGCCATGTCGAATGGTTCGAAGGCAACTTCGCGGCCTATGAAGAAGACAAGCGTCGCCGCCTGGGCGATGCGGCGGATCGTCCGACCCGCCTGGCCTATAAGAAGCTGACGCGCTGACCGGTCAGGGGATCACCCAGGTCCCCTGCCAGTCCTGATCCGGCCCCGTCCGCGTGAACTGCGCGCGGCGGTGGCCGTCATGGGCCAGATAGAGCCAATCAAGCGCGATCGGCTCGATCAGCAGCACGGCAAAGTTTTCGCGCGCGGGGAGCAGTTGTGGCTCCCTGGGG
>CAWUNP010000372.1:0-2108 GCA_963923805.1 uncultured Novosphingobium sp.
CGGGCGCGGAACAGTTCGGCGTGCCAGGCCGCCGGGCCCGGAGCCTGCGCGTTCCAGCGCGGCGAAAGCGAAGGTGCCGGGCGCAAGGCCCAGCGCTGGCGGGCAGAGGACAGATCACGCTCTGCCCCCACGCGCACCAGCCACAGCGGCACGCCATGCTTTTCAGCCGCCAGGCTGAGCCGCCGCTGGGCCGTGAGCGAAAGCGCGCGGGGGTTGCCTGCCATCTCCCCCACCACGAAGGCCAGATCACGGCAGCGCAGCCCTTCTTCCAGCGCGAACAGCGCATCCTCGGGCGTGGTGGCAACGACATGGATCAGCCGGTGGCGCAGCGCGGGGGGCAAGCCGGGACGATAGGGCCGCCCGGTTTGCCGCAGGCTGGCGCGATCCTGCACCCACAGCCAGGGCCGCTCATCCCCTGGCACTGCCCGCTGGTTTTCCAGCGCCAGGGCAAAGGCCGCCCCCGCGCAATCCTGCGCCCCGCTGAACAGTTCGGCATGGGTCGCCCCGCCCGCTGCAGGGACGAATAGTTCGGGCAGCGCAGCGGCAGATGGAACAACGGCAAGCATCGAATCGGAACCTTTCGTTCCTATTATGTTCCGTTTTGTAAAACAGGCAAGAGAACTCCGTCCGGCATCGTCCCCTTTCCCCTCTGCCCCACCAGACCAAGGAGACCGGCCAATGGAATACGATCACGGCGATCCCGAAGAGCTCAAGGAAAAGTTCTGGCAGGCGCTGGCCGCCTCGCCCTTCGTGATGCTCCAGCTGGATGCCGCGCCCGACAGCGCCGCACCGATGACTGCCCAGCTGGACAAGGATGCCAATTCGGCGATCTGGTTCTTCACTGCCGCCGGCAACCGCTTTGTCACCGGTGGGCCGGCTACCGCGCATTTCAGCAGCAAGGGCCACGATGCCTTCGCCCGGATCACTGGCGAACTATCGGTAGAGGCCAGCCAAGAGCGCAAGGACGCCCTGTGGTCCAACATGGTCGAAGCCTGGCTCCCCGAAGGCAAGGACAGCGCCGTACTGCTGCACATGGACCTGGGCGACGCCGCGATCTGGGCGGGCGAGATGGGCGCGATCAACACCGCCAGGATGTTCCTGGGGATGGATGTCACCAACACCATCAAGGGCGGCCATACCGAGACCCGGCTTTAGCACCGGGGCATGAAAAAGGCCGCCTCCCTTGCCGGGAAGCGGCCCCTCTCTCCCCACCCCTGCGGGTGAACTGGATTGCCTCAGTCGAGCTTGGCGCCCGGCAGCGGCGGAACCGGCTGCGGCGGAATGCCGGCATCCTGTTCATGCACTTCAACCAGGCCACGGCCAACGTGGCTCTTGCGGCGGCCGTACGAGAAGTAGACCACCAGGCCGACTGCCGCCCAGCCCAGGAACATCAGCTCCGTATAGCCAGAAAGATTGAAGAACAGATAGGCACAGCCCGCAACCGCGGCCGGACCGACCACCCAGACCATCGGCGTACGGAACGGACGATGCCGATCCGGAGCCGTGCGGCGCAGGATGATCACGCCAATCGCAACGGTCATGAAGGCGAACAGCGTGCCCGAGTTCGAAATGTCAGCCAGCTGCCCAACCGGGAAGAAGGCCGCAGCCGCCGTCACGAAGATGCCGGTGATGATCGTCACTACGTGCGGGGTCTTAAACTTCGGATGCACCTTGGCAAGGCGTTCGGGCAGCAGGCCATCACGGGCCATGACGAAGAAGATGCGGGTCTGGCCGAACAGCATCATCAGCACCACCGAAGGCAGCGCAAGGAAGGCGGCCAGGCCGATCAGGTTGCCAACGTTGACATAGCCGATTTCGCGCAGGACATGGGCCAGCGCCTCATCCGAGCAAACCAGCGGCACATTGCCGGCGCCAGCCAGCGTCGCACACTGCGCCTGCAATTCCTTGCTGCCCGTGGCCAGCGCCTGTCCGGCAGCATCAACCACCGGCTGCGCGCCGATGGCACCAATCGCCCCAGCAGCAACCAGCAGATAGAAGATCGTGCAGATCACCAGGCTGCCGATCAGGCCGATCGGCATATTGCGCTGCGGGTTCTTGGTTTCCTCGGCCGCAGTCGAAACGGCATCGAACCCGACATAGGCAAAGAA
>CAWUNP010000373.1:0-2101 GCA_963923805.1 uncultured Novosphingobium sp.
GGAAGGCATCGGCCTGCGGTTCGAGCACGGCAAAGCTCTCGGCATCGGTCTGCTCGTCAGTCGCATCGCCGCGCCCGCCGGTGAACGGCACGGGCACGTTGAAACCCGCCGCCTTGATCGCCTGCTCCAGGCCCACGACCCCGCCCAGCACGATGGTATCCGCCATCGAGAAGGTGGTGCCGGTGCGCAGTTCCTCGAACGTGGCCAGAACCTTGGTGAGCTCAGCCGGTTCGTTGACGTCCCAGTCCTTCTGCGGGGCCAGGCGGATGCGGGCGCCGTTGGCCCCGCCGCGGTGGTCCGACTTGCGATAGGTGCTGGCCGAGGCCCAGGCGGTCTTGACCAACTGGCTGACCGAAAGGCCGCTGGCGGCGATCTTCGCCTTCTTCGCATCAACATCGGCGGCCGACGGCATGGTGCCAGCCGGGACCGGGTCCTGCCAGATCAGGTCTTCCGCCGGAACTTCCGGGCCAAGGTAGCGCGCCTTGGGGCCCATGTCGCGGTGGCACAGCTTGAACCAGGCGCGGGCAAAGGCATCCTTGAACGCCGCGTGATCATTGCGGAGCTTTTCCGAGATCACGCGGAATTCGGGGTCCATCTTCAGCGCCATGTCGGCCGTGGTCATCATGGTCGGCACCCTGATGCTCGGGTCCCAGGCCGCCGGGGCCATGTCTTCCTCACGCTGATTGATCGGCTGCCACTGCTGCGCACCAGCGGGCGACTTGACCAGCTCGAAGTCATAATCGAGCAGCAGGCGGAAGTAATTTGCCGACCACTCGGTGGGGGTATTGACCCACGATCCTTCGATCCCGCTGGTCACGGTGTGCTCACCGATCCCGCCGTGTTCGGCGCTGCTGATCCAGCCGAAGCCGAGGCTGGCGATATCGCCACCTGCCGGTGCCGGGCCGAGCAGCGCGGGATCGCCATTGCCGTGCGCCTTGCCGAAGGTGTGGCCGCCAGCGGTGAGCGCCACGGTCTCCTCATGGTTCATCCCCATGCGTTCGAACGTGGCCTTGATATCGCGCGCGGACTTGAGCGGATCGGGGTTGCCGCCCGGCCCTTCCGGGTTGACGTAGATCAGGCCCATCTGAATCGCCGCCAGCGGCCCGTCGAGGTCGGTCAGGCCGCGTTCTTCGTCGATGCGGGTCTGGACGCCCTCGTTGACCCACTTGTCCTCGCTGCCCCAGTAGATGTCCTTCTCTGGCTCGAACACGTCGGCGCGGCCGCCGCCGAAGCCGAATACCGGGCCGCCCATCGATTCAATCGCGACATTGCCGGCCAGGATGAACAGGTCGGCCCAGGAAATGTGCTTCCCGTACTTCTGCTTGATCGGCCAGAGCAGGCGGCGCGCCTTGTCGAGGTTGCCGTTGTCGGGCCAGGAATTGAGCGGGGCAAAGCGCTGCTGGCCGCTGTTGGCCCCGCCGCGCCCGTCGCCGGTGCGATAGGTGCCGGCCGCGTGCCAGGCCATGCGGATGAAGAACGGGCCGTAATGGCCATAGTCAGCCGGCCACCACGGCTGGCTGTCCGTCATCAGCGCGGTCAGGTCAGCTTTCAGCGCATGATAGTCCAGCGCGTTGAAGGCCTCGGCATAGTCATAATCGTCACCCATCGGGTTTGATGCGCCGTTGGGTGAGAGGATATCGACGGCCAGGGCATCGGGCCACCAGTCACGATTGGTACGGCCCAGCAGGGCGCGCACGCCGCCATCCTGCTGGTGAAACGGGCAGCCACCGCCCGCGATCGATCCGGTCTTGGCATCCATGGTCTGTCTCCTGTTCAGCCCGGGACACGCCGGGCGACTGAGAAGACTATGGCTTGCACTTTTAATCGAACGAAGCGATCAAATCCGGATAGAGTGTGGTGCATTTCCGATTACACGCTGGGGACTGGCGCCACTGCGCTCCATTTCCTATAGGCGCCCGACGCTACGACTACGGGGGGATTTCCGGTGTACGACAAGACCCATGCGCTGATGAAGCGCGGCCGCGCTTTCCTGGGAACCGAGCACGCGATCCTGTGCGGCGCGATGTCATGGGTGTCAGAGCGCAACCTGGTGGCTGCGATCAGGTCAAACAGCTGGGGATGCATGGTGATCAGGTTGACG
>CAWUNP010000374.1:0-2096 GCA_963923805.1 uncultured Novosphingobium sp.
GCGACCAGGCTGTGGGCCGATGCGGTCGAGATGATCCGGCCCCAGCCGCGCGCCTTCATGCCGGGAATGGCCAGACGGCAGGCATGGAACACGGCCGAAAGATTGAGCGCGACAATCGCGTCCCATTTCTCGACCGGAAACTCGTCAACCGGGGCAACGTGCTGCATCCCGGCATTGTTGATCAGGATATCCACCTCACCCGCCCCGGCGAACAGGGCTTCGACCCCGGCTGCGCTCATCAGGTCGGCGGGGACATGGCGCGCTTCCAGTTCCTGGCACAGCGCGGCGATCTCTGCATCGGTGCCAAAGCCCGAAAGGATCACCTCTGCCCCTTCGGCATGCAGCGCCCGCGCGATGGCCAGGCCAATGCCCGAGGTGGAACCGGTAACCAGCGCACGCTTGCCCTTCAGAAACATGGTCGACTCCGCAAATAGGTTGGACCATCGCCCCTTGCGGCTGGGGGGCGCGGCTGTCCAGTGCGAACAGGCCGAAACCGGTCCGCGCGCAGATTACCGGCAAGAAGTCGCTTTCCCCGGCCCCGGCGCTGCGCTAGCCCAAGACTATGCGCCTGACCGATTGCCATAATATCGCTGATTTCCGCGAACTGGCCCGCCGCCGCCTGCCCTGGCCCGTGTTCGACTATATCGACGGCGCCGCCGATGATGAGGTGACCAAAGCCCGCAACACCAGCGCCTTCGATCAGGCCGACCTCGTGCCAGACGTGCTGGCCGGAGTGGCCGAGATCGATACCTCAATCACGCTGATGGGCCGCAAGAGCGCCCTGCCGCTGATGCTTTCCCCCACCGCGCTGCAGCGGGTGTTCCACTGGCAAGGTGAACGCGCTGTGGCCCGTGCGGCGGAGAAGTATGGCCTGTGGTTCGGCATCTCCAGTCTGGCGACGGTCAGCATTGAGGAGACCGCTGCCCTCACCAACGGCCCCAAGCTGTTCCAGCTCTATGTTCACAAGGACAAGGGCCTGAACCGCAGCATGATCGAGCGTTGCCGTGCCGCCAAGTTCGATTGCATCGCGCTGACGGTCGACACGATCGTTTCCGGCAAGCGTGAACGCTGCGCCCGCTCGGGCTTCACCTCGCCGCCCAAATTCACGCCGCACAACCTGCTGGGCTATGCCGCGAAGCCGCGCTGGGGGCTGGACTATCTGCTGCGCGAAAAGTTCGCCCTGCCCAACCTCGATACCCACGTGGCCGAGGGGACGGGCGAAGCCGTCTCGATCGCCGGTTATTTCAACACCATGCTCGATCAGTCGATGGACTGGAACACCGCCGCCGATATCCGCGCGCAATGGGGCGGCACTTTCTGCCTGAAGGGCGTGATGAGCGCCGCCGATGCCCGCCGGGCGGTAGAGATCGGGGCCGACGCGATCATGATTTCCAACCACGGCGGCCGCCAGCTTGATGGCAGCCGCGCCCCGTTTGACCAGCTGCGCGAAATCGTCGACGCCGTCGGCGGCGAGATCGAGATCATCTGCGATGGCGGCGTGCGGCGCGGCACCCACGTGCTCAAAAGCCTGTGTGCCGGGGCCACGGCGGCTTCAGGCGGGCGACTGTACCTCTACGCGCTCGCTGCCGCCGGGCAGGAGGGCGTGGAACGGGCGATCATGCTGCTCAAAGACGAGATCGAGCGCGGCATGAAGCTGATGGGCGTGACCCGCGTCGATCAGCTCACGCCTGACCGCCTGCGCTGGCGCTAACGTTTCACCCTTGCTTAGACAGCCGCTCTATTTCCGCGTCGAGCTGCTTGAGCACATTGTCGCGGACCGCTGGCGAGAGATTGGGATCCTGGCTGATCCGCTCACGCGCAGCCTTAAGGCCATCGGCAGGCTTGGCCGTGCCGGCGCGGGCCAGACAGAAGCGCATCACAACCTTCTGCTGTTTGCCGTCAGCGGCGGGGGCATTGGATTCGAACGAACGCGTTTTGGCGCCATCGGCACAGCCAGCGGCCATCGGATCATGGTCCGGGCCGACCGGCGCCATGTCTTGGGCGGTGCCATCAGCCTGAAGGCGCTTCACGATCACCCGGCGCTGCGCCCCTGCGGGTGGCGCGGATACATCGCCCCCGGCCGGCAGGTCAGCCAG
>CAWUNP010000375.1:0-2094 GCA_963923805.1 uncultured Novosphingobium sp.
GGCGGCGGCGGCCCGAACTATCCGAATATGTAAATTCCTCCCCGGAACGGGGAGGAAGCATGATCGAAACCGCCTATGCCAAGATCAACCTTGCGCTGCACGTTCGGCGGCGGCGCGAGGATGGCTATCATGAGCTGGAAACCGTCTTCGCCTTCGTCGATGCGGGCGACCGGCTGAGCGTTGCCCCGGCAGAGCGGGACAGCCTGCGGGTGCTGGGCGAATTCGGCGGCGCGCTGGATAACCCGTTCGACAATATCGTGATGCAGGCGCTCACTGCGCTGCCCCGGCAGCAGAGCTGGGCGGTGACGCTGGAAAAGAACCTGCCGGTCGCGGCAGGGCTGGGGGGCGGTTCAGCCGATGCCGGGGCGCTGTTCCGGCTGGTCGAACGCAGCCACGGCCTGCCCGATGACTGGCCGGCGCGCGCCGCCCGGCTGGGGGCAGACGTTCCCGCCTGCGTCCTCTCACGCGCCTGCATCGGCCGCGGAACCGGGACCGAGCTGACCGAGGTGCCGAACGATCTGGCCGGCATGGCCTGCCTGCTGGTCAACCCGCGCGTGCCGCTGAGCACCGGGCCGGTGTTCAAGGCATGGGAAGGGCAGGACCGGGGTGCGCTGCCCCAGGGCAAGCTGCGCGATATCATGCTGGCCGGTCGCAATGACCTGGAGGCACCGGCGCTTGGGCTCTGCCCGGTGATTGGCGAAGTGCTTGGGGCGCTAAGGGCGACCCGTCCGGTCATCGCCCGCATGTCCGGCTCCGGCGCGACCTGCTTTGCGCTTTATGACGATCCGGCGCAGCGCGATGCGGCACAGGCCGCCATGCCGGCTGCGTGGTGGACACTGGCAGGGGCGCTCCGGTGAAAGAACACGAAGCCTTCCGCCTGCTCGGCAACCCGCGCTTTGGGGGGATTCTGGTGGTCTCCGACCATGCCTCAAACCGCGTGCCGGAGGATATTGATCTCGGTATCGACGCGGCGCTGCTTGGCCAGCACATCGCAATCGATCTCGGCGTGGCCGAAGTCGGCGCGTTGCTGGCAGCGCGCGCCGGGATCGCAGCCTTTCAGGGCAACGTCAGTCGCCTTGTCTGCGATCTCAACCGTGAGCCCCATGCCCCGGCGGTGATCCCGATTGCCAGCGATGGTCATGCCATTCCCGGCAATGCGCTGGACCATGCCGATCATGCGGCGCGGCTCGCCCGGTTCCACGCGCCCTATCACGCCGCGCTGGCCGCCCTGCTGGATGACAAGCCGCCCGCGCTGGTCCTGTCGCTGCACAGCTTCACCCCGCAGCTGGCCACCAGCGACGAGGCGCGACCCTGGCAGGTGGGGGTGCTCTATAACGAGGACGACCGCGCCGCGCGCATCGCCATTCCGCTGCTGGAGGCGGCGGGCCTCTGCGTGGGCGATCAACTGCCCTATTCGGGCAAGCTGCTGAACTACACGATGAACCGGCACTGCGAGGCAGAGGGGCGGCCCTATCTGGGCATCGAGCTGCGGCAGGATCAGGTCGGCACCCCGCAGCAGCAGGCCGCTTGGGCTGATCGCCTTGCGAACCTTTGCAATGAAGTGGCGTTGAAGCTCGGCTGATTGCCGTGTAGGGCAGCGGCAATCGCCCGTTTCGGGCAACATTCTTGCCGGAGTAACCCCATGCCTGCCCTTCGTTCACGCACGTCCACCCATGGCCGCAACATGGCCGGCGCGCGCGGCCTGTGGCGGGCCACCGGCATGAAGGACAGCGATTTCGGCAAGCCGATCGTCGCCGTGGTCAATTCCTTTACCCAGTTCGTGCCGGGCCACGTCCACCTCAAAGACCTCGGCCAGATGGTCGCGCGCGAAATTGAGGCGGCCGGCGGTGTTGCCAAGGAATTCAACACCATCGCGGTCGATGATGGTATCGCCATGGGTCACGATGGCATGCTCTATTCGCTGCCCAGCCGTGACCTGATTGCCGACAGCGTTGAATACATGGTCAACGCCCACTGCGCCGATGCGATGGTCTGTATCTCCAACTGCGACAAGATCACGCCCGGCATGCTGATGGCGGCAATGCGGATCAACATTCCCACGGTCTTCGTCTCGGGCGGGCCGATGGAAGCCGG
>CAWUNP010000376.1:0-2093 GCA_963923805.1 uncultured Novosphingobium sp.
CGGTTCGCGCTGCACCCAGCTGCGCATCTGTTTGCCGGCCGGTTGATAGTTGATCGAGCTTTCGATCGTCTGCCCCTCGATCGCCATGGCCTGCCCGGCAAAAAACCGGAACTGGTTGATGGCGCCAGGGATCTCGGCCCAGCGGCCGACGAACAGCGGCTTGCCCTGATCGAGGGTTTCCAGCTCAGCCAAGCCGTCGATCTCGCGTTCAAGCAGGTCGGCAATGGCCCAAAGGATGCGCGCGCGTTCGACCGGAACCGTCGCCCGCCATCCGGGCATCGCGACGCGGGCCGCGGCAACGGCCGCATCAATATCGGCCGAAGCCGCAGCACTGATGCGACCCAGTTCTTGCCCGCTGGCCGGATCGATCGTCGCGAAACTCTCACCGCCCGTGGCTGCACGCCATTGGCCGCCAATCAACAGGCCCTGTCCGCCAGCCCGGCGAGCAAGGAATTCACGGGTATCGGGGCGCAGTTGCGGGGCTTCAAGTTTCACGATCGCGATCTCCTCCGGTGCCCGATAGATGCAGCAAGCACCTTGGGCGGGCCACGTCCCCGGGCCAGAAAATTCGCAGGGCGGATAAGTCTATCCGAAATCGCTGCTCCATCCGGACCGCAGGCTAGGCCTTGGTGGAAGCGTAGTCGCAAGCCGGTGCCTGGCACAAGTTGGCCGGGCAGCATGGCAACGCAATAGTGGGGAAGACATGGCCTATAGATTGGGAGTCGACGTGGGTGGCACCTTCACGGACTTGCTGCTGTTCGATACGACCAGCGGAGAGTTCTGGCGGCACAAGACACCGTCAACGCCGCACGACAGTTCCGAAGGTATCCTTAATGGCGTGACCGCAATCTGCGACGCGGCCGGCGTTGGGCCCAGCGGTATCGAATTCTTCCTCCACGGCACCACGGTGGCGACCAACGCCGTGCTGGAAGGCAAAGGTGCGCGCGTTGGCCTGGTGACCACTGACGGCTATCGGCAGGTGATGCAGATCGCCCGCTCCTTTGTTCCGGGCGGGCTTGCCGGGTGGATCGTCTGGCCCAAGCCGACGCCGCTCGCCGCATTAGAAGACACGGTTGAAATCAGCGGACGCATGGACGCCCAAGGGCGCGAGATTGCCGGGATCGACGAGGCACAGATCCGCGGCGCATTGACCGATCTGCGCGATTCCGGAGTTCAGGCACTGACTGTCAGCCTGGTCAACGCTTACCTCAATGGCGCGCACGAAACCCGCGTTGGTGAAATCGCGGCAGAAATCATGCCTGATGTGCCAGTTTCGCTCAGCCATGTCGTCCTGCCGGAAATGCAGGAATACGAACGCACCCTGACCACTGTTGCGAATGCCTCGGTCCGGCCGGTGGTGGGCCGTTATGTCCGCAATCTGCGCGACCGGTTGCGCGGTGCGGGCATGGCCGGATCGCTTTCGCTGCTGCGCTCTGACGGGGGGCTGATGTCGTCCGAAAAGTCGGAGGAGCACCCGGTATCGCTGCTGATGTCGGGCCCGGCCGGCGGTGTCACCGGCGCGCTGTGGGTGGCCCGGAATGCCGGGATCAAGAACATCCTGACGCTCGACGTTGGCGGCACCAGCACCGACGTGGCGCTGATCGAAAACCTTGAGCCGCGCCGCCAGCGCACCACCGAAGTGGGTCACCTTTCGGTTCGCGCCTCGGCGCTCGACGTGAAGACCGTTGGCGCCGGTGGCGGCTCGATCGCCTATGTGCCTGAACTGACCAAGGCGCTGCGCGTTGGCCCGCAATCGGCCGGTGCCGTTCCCGGCCCGGTGGCCTATGGCAAGGGCGGCGAACTGCCGACCGTGACCGATGCCAACGTGGTGCTCGGCTATCTGCCCGAAAACCTGCTCGGCGGGGCCTTCAAGCTTGACCGTGAAGGCGCGAAGAAGGCCGTCCAGACCATTGCCGATGCCCTGGGCATCGATCTGATGGCCGCCGCGCGAGGGATCATCGATATCGTTAACGAGAACATGTTCGGCGCGCTGCGCATGATCTCGGTTCAGCAGGGCTATGACCCGCGCCACTTCGCGCTGATGGGCTTTGGTGGGGCCGGTCCGCTCCACGTCAACGCGGTGGCCCGTTTGA
>CAWUNP010000377.1:0-2082 GCA_963923805.1 uncultured Novosphingobium sp.
GCGATATCCATCGCGCCGTTGCGGCGGGGAAGTTCGCGGGCGCGGCGCGCGGCTTCGCGCGCGGCGGCGGCGTCGATGATCTTGCCGACCACGGCCTTGGCCTCGGCCGGGTTTTCTTCCAGCCATTCGGTCATCCGGTCAGCCATCAGGCTTTCCAGCGGCTGGCGCACTTCGGAGGAGACCAGCTTGTCCTTGGTCTGCGATGAGAACTTCGGATCGGGCAGCTTGACCGAAACGATCGCGGTCAGGCCTTCGCGCATGTCCTCGCCGGTCAGGTTGACCTTTTCCTTCTTCAGCAGGCCGGTCTTTTCAGCATAGCCGTTGAGCGTGCGGGTCAGTGCGGCGCGGAACGCGGCCAGGTGCGTGCCGCCATCGCGCTGCGGGATGTTGTTGGTGAAGCACAGGACGTTTTCGTAATACGAATCGTTCCATTCCAGCGCGACATCGATGCCGATGCCGTCGCGTTCCGAACTGATCGCGATCGGCTCGGGCAGCAGTGCGGTCTTGTTGCGATCGAGGTACTTCACGAAGGCGGCGATCCCGCCTTCATAGAACAGGTCGTGCTCCTTCACTTCCTCACCGCGCAGGTCGCGCAGCAGAATGCGTACGCCCGAATTGAGGAAGGCCAGCTCGCGGTAGCGATGCTCCAGCTTGTCGAAATCATAGACGGTCACGTTCTTGAACGTCTCGTCGCTGGCCAGGAAGGTCACGCGGGTGCCCTTCTTGACCCCGCCCTTGCCGTTGTCCGGCGCCGGGCCGCGCACCACCAGCGGAGCGACGGCATCGCCGTGGGCGAACTTCATCCAGTGTTCCTGGCCATCGCGCCAGATCGTCAGCTCCAGCCATTCCGACAGCGCATTCACCACCGAAACGCCCACGCCATGGAGACCGCCCGAAACCTTGTAGGCGTTATCGTCGCTGGTGTTCTCGAACTTACCGCCGGCGTGAAGCTGGGTCATGATGACTTCAGCGGCCGAAACGCCTTCTTCGGCATGGATCCCGGTCGGGATGCCGCGGCCATTGTCCTCGACCGAGACCGAGCCATCGGGGTTGAGCTCGATCAGGACCAGGTCGCAATGCCCGGCCAGCGCCTCGTCAATCGCGTTGTCCGAAACTTCGAACACCATGTGGTGCAGGCCCGATCCGTCGTCGGTATCGCCGATGTACATGCCGGGCCGCTTGCGCACGGCATCGAGCCCCTTGAGGACCTTGATCGAGTCTGCGCCATAGGCGTTGGCGTTCGGGGTGTTCTGAGTGTCTTCGGACATACCGAGCATATAGGGATTCCGGGCCTGTAAAGAAAGCATCGCGGCCCCCTTCCATCCACAGCCTATTGGTGCTTCAAATAGCGCGACGGCAGGAATTGGGCCGCCCGGATGGTGGTGCGGCCGATCCTGGACAGGTGAAGGGGAATTTCAATGAAGGCAGGCTTGTTGGGGATCGCTTCGGCGCTGGTGCTGGGCATGGTCGGGGCATCGGCCCAGGCACAGGCACAGGATGGCCTCTCGCCAGACAAGGCCAAGTTCCGGGCGCTTTACAAGGAGATGGTCGAAACCGACACCTCGATCACCACCGGCAGCTGCACCGCGCTGGCCGGGAAGATCGAGGCCCATATGCTGGCCAATGGCTTCAAGAAGAATGAGCTGACCCAGTTTTCCGTGCCCGAACATCCCAAGGAAGGCGGCATCGTTGCCGTGTTCCCGGGCACTTCGAAAACGCTCAAGCCGATGCTGCTGCTGGGCCATATCGACGTGGTTGTGGCCAAGCGCGAGGACTGGACCCGCGATCCTTACACCCTGTTTGAAGAAGACGGCTACTTCTATGGCCGCGGCACGTCCGACATGAAGGCGCTGGCGGCGATCTGGGTCGACATGCTCGAACGCTTCCGCGCCGAAGGGTACAAGCCCAAGCGGACGATCAAACTGGCGCTGACCTGCGGCGAGGAAACCAGCTGGGCCTTCAACGGCGCGCGCTGGCTGACCGAGAACAAGCGTGACCTGATCGATGCCGAATTCGTCCTCAACGAAGGTGGCGGCGGGCGCACCGATGGCAAGGGCACGGTGGTCGCCCAGAACTTCCACG
>CAWUNP010000378.1:0-2076 GCA_963923805.1 uncultured Novosphingobium sp.
TGGATGGCCAGCTTTTCATCATCGACCAGGATCGTGCGGATGGTCATGGGGGCGGTCCTTGAATGGGTCAGCCGGCCAGCGCGGGACTGCGCGGCGCAGCGGGAACAGCGGCGGGCTCACGCCGCTCAAAGGGCAATTCGATCAGTACGGCGAAGCCACCTTCGGGGGGCTCCATGGTTTCGAAACGATGCATCTCACCGTAGGCCTGAGCCAGCCGGTCGCGGATATTGGCTAAGCCCACTCCGGTTGAAACTTGTTCCCCGCCATCGAACGTCACGCCCGCAAACCTGTTGTCGTTGCCGGGGTTTTGCAATCCCGGTCCGGTGTCCGAGACGACGATGCGAAGGTTCGGTCCGACGAGTTGCGCCGTGATCGTGATCTCGGCCCCGGCCTCTTGCGGGCTGACCGCATACTTGATCGCGTTTTCGACCAGCGGCTGGAGCAGCAGCGATGGCAGCAGCGCCACTTCGGCTGCCGGATCGATCACGAAACTGGTGCGCAGTCGCTCCTCGAAGCGCATCCGCTCAATCTCGAGGTAGAGCTTCAGCGTTTCCACTTCCTGCGCCACGGTCACCCGGCCGGTGGGTTCATTGACCAGGGTATAACGCAGGAACGACGACAGCCGGCTGAG
This sequence comes from uncultured Novosphingobium sp., assembly GCA_963923805.1. Classification (GTDB taxonomy): domain Bacteria; phylum Pseudomonadota; class Alphaproteobacteria; order Sphingomonadales; family Sphingomonadaceae; genus Novosphingobium. The sequence goes on from CAWUNP010000378.1 coordinate 632, forward strand.
CATGGCATTGGCCGGTTCGGTCTGCTTGAGCAGCACCAGGGTGGAGATCGAATTGAGCGTGTTGAACAGGAAATGCGGATTCAGCTGGTAGCGCAGCATCGCCAGCTGGGCCTGGGTCGCCTGGTTTTCCAGCCGGATCAGCTGGTCGTTCTGCTCTTCGATCTGGAGGAAGAAGTTGATCGCGTAATAGAGCGCTGACCAGGCCCCCAGCAGGGTCAGGCCGATATAGAACAGCCCGATAAAGCGGGATGCCACGCCGCCGTCAGCATCGGCATAATAGAGGGCGTTCACCCAGGCATCGACAAAGACATAGAAGCCCACCGCGATCGGCAGGACCAGCGCCGTTACGCCCCAGGTCACCAGCGGCCGCTGGTTGATCAGCTGGCGGTAGATCACGGAGAGAATCAGGGTGATCGAGAAGCCCGTCACGGTCGAAATCACCACCAGGACCAGGTAGCTCAGCGGCAGGCCATTGGCGATGCTGGACATGGCGCGCAGCAGCATGGCGCCGCCCCAGCCGGCAGCCTGAAGGCGCCAGAAGGCCCGGTTCTTGTTGGCGAAAAAGGGGGTCGGACGGAAGGGCAGCACGGCCATGATGGGAAGCCTAGCAGAAAAGCGATCGATCTCGCGAATGTTTTGCGCGTTGCGCCCGTTTGGATTAGCCTCAGGTCAAACGGGAGAGCAAGAATGGCCGATATCGACAGCCCCATCCAGCACGGCAATCACGAGCGGGCCAAGTTCCGCGCGATGACCGAAGGTACCCAGGAAGACTGGTCGCTGATCTCCAGCGAGTACATGGCCTTTGCCAAGGACCTGCCCGACCGCGTCATGGCCCACCTGAAGCTGCTCGATGGCGATTTTGGCGGCTTTCCGGTCGACCGGTTGCAGCACTCGCTCCAGACCGCGACGCGCGCGCACCGCGACGGCCGCGATGAAGCCTATGTGGTGATGGCCCTGCTGCACGACATCGGCGATACGCTGGGCACCTACAACCATCCCGAAGTGGCGGCATCGATCATCAAGCCGTTCGTTTCGGAAGAGATCCACTGGATTTGCCAGAACCACGGCGCCTTCCAGGGGCATTACTACTTCCACTATATCGGCATGGACCGCGACATTCGCGAACGCTTCCGCGGCAATCCCTATTTCGATGCCTGCGCCGAATTCTGTGAAAAGTATGACCAGGCCGCCTTCGACCCGGATTACCAGAGCGAATCGCTGGAATTCTTCGAGCCGATGCTGCGCCGGGTCATGGCCCGCCCGATCAACTTGATGTACGCCAAGCTGGCGGAGTAACGGCTACTGCTTCAGCGCGGCCTTGGCCGTATCGACCGCTTCCTGCAGCGCCTGCTGGCCAACCGCGCCGGCCATCAGCTGTTCGCCGATCACCCAGCTGGGCGTGCCGTCGATGCGGCCGGTGATGGTACCGCCCGCGTCGCGCTCCA
>CAWUNP010000379.1:0-2075 GCA_963923805.1 uncultured Novosphingobium sp.
GCCCCGCGATGCGCTGTCCGCTGCCGTGCTTGCCGGCCTACTGCGGTTTCCCGACCAGGTCCGGCGCCATGCCGATGTTCTTGGCCAAGCCGGATTGGCCGACCCGCGCTTTGATGCCCTGCTCGATGCAGCCGAATCGGGCGTGGCGCTTGAAAAAGACGCGATGGAACCCATATTGGGCCAGCGGGGTATGGCTGCCCCGACCCCAGAGGAATATGCCGCAATGCGCTTTGGCTTTCTGGCCGATGCCATTCCACCGGATCAGGCCCGCGCCGAACTTGCCCAGGCAATCGGCCTGCTGGTTGAGCGTCCGGCGCTGGAAGCCGCGCTGGCGGCGGCAACGAAGCGCTTTGAAAGCGACCTTTCCGAAGGGGCCTATGCCGAACAGCAGAGGTTGCTGAAGAGAAAACTGGAATTCGATGCGCGCTTGCGGCAAATGGCCAACGCGCGAGCGGGGGTGGCGTAGCTCTTCCCCTGCCCAACAAACGGCGGAATGATGGACGAAGACGATAACATCGGCGGTGGTAATGAGGGTGGCGACGCCCCGCTGATCGATCTCAACGAAGCCTCGATCAAGAAGCTGATCGCCCGTGCCAAGCGGCGCGGGGTGATCACGGTTGACGAGCTTAACGAGGCCCTGCCGCAGGATCAGATGACCTCTGAGCAGATCGAGGACATCATGGCCGCGATCAGCGAAATGGGCGTCAATATCGTCGAAAGCGACGAGGACGCCGTCGATCCTGACGAAAAGGACGTCGAGGAAATCGACGAGCAGCCCGAAGGCATGGCCGAGCGGCCTGACCTGATCAAGAAGAAGGAAACGGTCGAGCGGACCGATGACCCGGTGCGCATGTACCTGCGCGAAATGGGCGCAGTCGAACTGCTCAGCCGCGAGGGCGAAATCGCCATCGCCAAGCGGATCGAAGCCGGCCGCGACACGATGATCCTGGGTCTGTGCGAAAGCCCGATCACCTTCCACGCCATCATCCAGTGGTCCGAAGCCCTCAACAATGAGGAAATGCAGCTGCGCGAGATCCTTGATCTTGATGCCATGCTGTCAAAGGAACCGGCCCCGGAAAGCCTGTCTGAAGACGGCGAAGCCGAAGGTGACGGGGAAATCTCTGAAGCCACGGCCGGCCCTTCCTACAAGGAAGAGGACGACATCGAGGAAGAATCCGCCGACGACGAGGATGAGGACGGCATCGAACGCCGCGCCCGCCGCCCGGTTGAGGAAGAGGAAGAGGACAACACCCTCAGCCTCGCGCAGATGGAAGCCCAGCTCAAGCCGCACGCGCTTGAGAAGTTTGCCGAGATCACCGCGCTCTTCAAAAAGTTCGAAAAGCTGCAGGCCGAACGGCTTGAGGTGATGGGTGCTGGCGGCGTGTTCTCCGCAGCCAAGGAAAAGACCTATCAGCAGCTGCGCGAAGACCTGACCGCACAGGTGGAATCGGTCCAGTTCCATGCGACCAAGATCGAATACCTGGTCGACAACCTCTATGCCTTCAACCGCCGCCTGACCGCCCTGGGCGGCCAGATGCTGCGCCTGGCTGAGCGTCACAAGGTCAACCGCAAGGACTTCCTTGACAGCTATGTCGGGCATGAGCTTGACGATGCCTGGCTGCAGGCCATGGCCGGCAAGGACAAAAAGTGGGCCGCCTTCGCCGAAAACGAAGCCGACGCGGTTGAACGCATCCGCGCCGAAGTGGCCGATATCGCTTCGGCCACCGGCATGAGCCTGAACGAGTTCCGCCGGATCGTGAACATGGTCCAGAAGGGTGAGCGCGAGGCGCGCATCGCCAAGAAGGAAATGGTCGAGGCGAACCTGCGGCTCGTGATCTCGATCGCCAAGAAGTACACCAACCGCGGCTTGCAGTTCCTTGACCTGATCCAGGAAGGCAACATCGGCCTGATGAAGGCGGTCGACAAGTTCGAGTACCGCCGCGGTTACAAGTTCAGCACCTATGCCACCTGGTGGATCAGGCAGGCGATCACCCGTTCGATCGCCGATCAGGCGCGCACGATCCGTATTCCGGTGCACATGATCGAAACGATCAACAAGATGAACCGGATCAGCC
>CAWUNP010000380.1:0-2071 GCA_963923805.1 uncultured Novosphingobium sp.
ACTCTATCCAATGGCCAACGTTACCGTGATCGGCGCCCAGTGGGGCGATGAGGGCAAGGGCAAGATTGTCGATTGGCTGGCCAGCCGCGCCGATGCCGTCGTGCGGTTTCAGGGCGGCCATAACGCCGGGCACACGCTGGTTGTTGGCGATCAGGTCTACAAGCTCAGCCTGCTGCCTTCGGGCATTGTTACCGGCACGCTCTCGATCATCGGCAATGGCGTGGTGCTCGATCCCTGGCACCTCAAGAGCGAGATCGAGAAGCTCGAAGGCCAGGGCGTGGTCATCAACACCGAAAACTTTGCCATTGCCGACAATTGCCCGCTGATCCTGCCGTTGCACCGCGATCTCGATGGCCTGCGTGAAGCGGCCGCCGGATCAGGCAAGATCGGCACGACCGGACGCGGGATTGGCCCGGCCTATGAAGACAAGGTTGGCCGCCGCGCGATCCGTGTCTGCGATCTGGCTCATCTTGATGCGCTGGATAGCCAGCTTGATCGCCTATGCGCCCACCATGATGCGCTGCGTGCCGGGTTCGGCCAGCCGCCGGTCGATCGCGAGGCACTGCTGGCGGAGCTGCGCGAAATCGCGCCCTTCGTGCTGCAATATGCCCAGCCGGTGTGGAAGCGCCTGAAGAAGGTCCGCAAGGCCGGAGCGCGGATCCTGTTTGAAGGCGCGCAGGGCGTGCTGCTCGATGTCGATCACGGGACCTATCCCTTCGTGACCAGTTCCAACACGGTCAGCGGCACGGCGGCATCGGGATCGGGGCTTGGTCCGGCAAGCACCGGCTTCGTGCTGGGGATCGTCAAGGCCTATACCACTCGCGTCGGTTCGGGTCCCTTCCCGACCGAACTGGAAGATGCCACCGGCCAGCGGCTGGGCGAGCGTGGCCACGAATTCGGCACGGTGACGGGGCGCAAGCGCCGCTGTGGCTGGTTCGATGCCGTGCTGGTGCGCCAGTCCTGTGCAATCTCGGGCGTGACCGGGATCGCCCTGACCAAGCTCGACGTGCTCGACGGGTTCGATACGGTGAAGATCTGCACCGGCTATCGCCTGAACGGCAAGATCCTCGACTATTTCCCCAGCCACGCGGCCGATCAGGCCAATGTCGAGCCGATCTATGAGGAAATGGAAGGCTGGGCCGGCACCACTGCGGGTGCCCGCAGCTGGGCCGATCTGCCCGCCCAGGCGATCAAATATATCCAGCGCGTGCAGGAACTGATCGAAACCCCGGTGGCGCTGGTCAGCACTTCGCCAGAGCGCGAAGACACGATCCTCGTGCGGGATCCTTTCGTCGACTAAGTGTTATTGACAAGTCGTGGCTTTGTTCTACTTCTGTTCAATCTGAGCAGGAGTCGCAAAGCCATGTCTGATCAGCATTTTTCCTATCTGGTCCCGGCTGATGATACCGCCGGGCGGACACTGGCGCTGTCCATCTTCGCAGACCGTCCGCACCTGCGCGAGATGCTGCGCGAAGATGCCAAGGCGGCCGGCTTCCGGGTCACCGAAGTGGGGGACCTGTCCTCCTCGCTGGAGGGTGAGGCCCGTTCGCTGGGGGAAGTGATCCTGCTCGATTGCCCCGTGGTCGATGCCGCACAGCTGGCCGCCTTGTCGCGGCTTGATCTGCGGGCGGCCAATAGCGGGGCGCACCTGATCGTTTCGACCACGGTGGCCGCGCTTGACGATGTTTTCGCCTGTCTTGACCAGTCCAACCCGCAAATCCTGGTTGATCCCGGCCGGGCAGAGCGGGTGATCGCCCTGGGTCGGGTGCTGGCTAAAATCCCGGACCTGCGGCTGCGCGAACTGTCCGAAGCCGATCGCCTGGTGCTGTTGCGCCTGGCCGAGCAGGTGGGCCAGATTGCCGAGCGGCTGGAGCGGCTTGAAGCCCCCGGCAAGGACAGGACAGGCGGGCGCGATTCGGTGTTCCGCCTGGAAAGCCCGAATACCACCTATTCGCCGGCCAATGCGGATGGCACCGAACGACTGGTTCGCGCCGCCCGGCCGCCACTGCCCGATCCGCGTCTGGTCCGCCGGATCATCCGCCAGCGCCAGTTGCGCGCCTGTCTCTTATAC
>CAWUNP010000381.1:0-2069 GCA_963923805.1 uncultured Novosphingobium sp.
AGAGACAGGTTCACGATGGACCCGCACTTCACCAAAGCCGTGGTGAAAGTCTTCGTCGATCTCTACAACCGCGGGCTGATCTACCGCGACAAGCGACTGGTCAACTGGGACCCCAAGCTGAAGACCGCGATCTCCGACCTTGAGGTCGAAACCCACGAGGTCAAGGGCGGCTTCTGGCGCTTCCGCTATCCCTTCGCCGATGGCTCGGGCCATGTCGAGGTGGCCACCACCCGGCCCGAAACCATGCTGGCCGATATGGCCGTGGCGGTGAACCCGGACGATGATCGCTACAAGGCGGTTATCGGCAAGGAAATCCTCCAGCCGATCACCGGCCGCCGCTTCAAGGTGGTGGCGGATGAGCACGCCGATCCCGAACTGGGTTCGGGCGTGGTCAAGATCACCCCGGGGCATGACTTCAATGACTTTGAAGTGGGCAAGCGCGCCGGGATCAAGCCGGCTGACATGCTCAACATGTTCGATGACGAGGCCCGCGTGGTGCAGACCGCAGACGGGCTGGTTCCCGACAAGTACCTTGGGCTCGACCGCTTCGTGGCGCGTGAAATGATCGTGGCCGACATGAAGGCGGCCGGTTGCCTGATCCTGCATGTCACCAAGGACAAGGACGGCGAGGCGGTCGAAGCCGATTTCGAACCCCGCGTGATCCAGCAACCCTATGGCGACCGCGGCGGCGTGCCGATCGAGCCGTGGCTGACCGACCAATGGTACGTCAACGCCGCGGAACTGGCCAAGGCGCCGCTTGAAGCGGTCCGTTCGGGTGCAGTCGAGATCGTCCCCAAGACCTGGGAAAAGACCTTCTTCAACTGGATGGAAAACATCCAGCCGTGGTGCGTCTCGCGCCAGCTGTGGTGGGGCCACCGCATCCCGGCCTGGTTCGATGCAGAAGGCAACGTCTTCGTTGCCGAGAGCGAGGAAGAAGCCCTCACCCTTGCCGGCGGCAAGCCGCTGACCCGCGAAGAGGACGTGCTCGACACCTGGTTCTCTTCCGCGCTGTGGCCCTTCGCCACGCTCGGCTGGCCAGATGCGGATGCGCCGCTGCTGGCCAAGCACTATCCCAATGACCTGCTCATTTCAGGCTTCGACATCCTGTTCTTCTGGGATGCGCGGATGATGATGATGGGCCAGGCAATGACCGGCCAGAACCCGTGGAAGCGGCTCTACCTGCACGGGCTGGTGCGCGCGCCGGATGGGCAGAAGATGTCCAAGTCCAAGGGCAACGTGGTCGATCCGCTGGGCCTGATCGACCAGTTCGGCGCCGATGCGCTGCGCTTCTTCATGGCGGCGATGGAAAGCCAGGGCCGCGACATCAAGATGGATGAAAAGCGGGTCGAAGGCTATCGCAACTTCGCGACCAAGCTGTGGAACGCCGCGCGGTTCTGCCAGTCAAACGGCATCGGCGGCAGCACTGCGGTCGCCGCGCCGGTCGCCACCACGGCGGTCAACAAGTGGATCGTCGGCGAAGTCGTCGAAACCCTGGCCGAGCTCGACAAGGCCATGGCTGACCTGCGCTTTGATGCCGCGGCCAACGCTGTCTACCACTTCGCCTGGGACCAGTTCTGCGATTGGTACCTCGAACTCATCAAGGGCCAGATCGATGCCGAGACCAAGGCCGTGGCCGGCTGGGTGCTCGACCAGATCCTAGTCATGCTCCACCCGTTCATGCCCTTCGTCACCGAAGAGCTGTGGGCCAACCTGGCTGACCGCCCGGACTATCCGCTGATCACCGCCCAGTGGCCGCAGCCGGGCGTGGCAGTCGATGCGGCGGCCAAGGCGGAAGTGGACTGGCTGATCGCGCTCATCGGCAACCTGCGCACCGCCAAGAACGAACTCGGCATTGCGCCGGGTGCGAAGCTGGATGCCTTCCTGCCCGATCCGAGTGCGGCGACCCGCGGGATCATCGAACGCAATCCGGCGGCGATCGAGCGGCTGGCGCGGCTCAACGGCATCCGCTTTGCAGCGGCCCCCACCGGCGCGGCGATGCAGGTGGGCGCGGGCGATGCCAATGTGATCATCCCGCTTGAAGGTGTGATCGACATTGCCGCCGAGAAGGC
>CAWUNP010000382.1:0-2066 GCA_963923805.1 uncultured Novosphingobium sp.
CGTAAGTCAGCCCATCGCCGCGCACGATCCCGTTGAGCAGCGGATCGCGCAGCCGGCCCGAAAAATCGGCCCCGACGGCGATTGGTCCGGTCAGGTTCTGGTCCGGCTGGCCAACGAAGGACCACAGCGTATCGGCGGGGCCGTTGTAGCGAATGCCGCCACTCAAGGCACCGCCCGCAATCCGTTCGGCCCAGTCACCCGCTGCCGCCGGGGTGAGCGCGGCATTCATCCGGCCAATGATGGCCCCGCGCTCGCGGATGACAGCGCGCAGATCGGCCCGCGCCGGATCAAGCGTTCCCGCCAGGTTGAGATCGACCGGCTGGCTGATCGCTGCGGCCATGCTGCGCGAAAAGCCGGTGATCGTCAGCCGGGCCTCGGCCCGCGGAAAAGCGCCCAGCCCGGCCTGCTCGAAATCGACGCTGCCGGTTGCCTTGCCGCCGATGCCATAGCCCGGGAAAAAGGCGTTGAGCAGCGATATGTCGAGCCGGTCCAACCGGCTTTCAATCCGCAGGCCCGGGCCGTAACGCCCGGCCAGCCGCACCGCACCCTGGCCGAATTCGATCCGTGTGGGCAGCAGTTCATAGACGCCCTGCCCGGGGATGATCCGCGCCGGGCTGGCAGTGCTGAACGCCACGCCGCGCATCCGCCCCTGCAAGGAGGCGCGCCACAGATCCGGCTCCAGCAGGGCATTGCCCGCCACCCGGAACGGCGCGCCGCTGACACCTTCAGCCAGGAACCTGGCCTGCCCGCGCCCGCCGCGATAGACCAGCTGCGCGCGGGCTGCCGCCAGATCGAGATTGCGCAGCCGCATTTGCGCCAGTTGCACATCGGCGGTCACCTCGGGCCGCTCATAAAGCACCACCCGCGCATCCACGATCCCCCGCCCGACCGCGAGCCGGGCCGGGCCGGGCAGCACCGTGTCCTGCGCCCGGGCCGAGATGACCGCTTCCTGGAACCGCCCCGCGGCCCCCAGCCTGATCGTGCCGGTCAGCCCGCGCCCATCGGCGGTCAGCATGCCGGCATAGGGGCCGGCGGCAGTCTGTTCGATCCGGCCGGTAAAACCGATCCCGGACAGGTCCCCGCGGTTGATCTGGAACGCCGTCTGTTCGCCGCGGATCAGGCTGACATCGGCGCTGAGCGGCCCGAGATCGGTATCGCCCTTGGCGTTAAAGCGGAACATCCCTTCGCTGCCGACGATCTCGGCCCGGACATTGGCCAGTCCGATCCCCAGGCCCGGACTGCCCGCCAGGAGCACCGCGCGCGGGCTGGTCAGGGTTCCAGTCAGTTCGAGCGCGAGCGGACCGTAGCGGGCAGAGCGGCCGTTCGCGGTCAGGGTCAGCGCGCCGCCGGGAACATAGCTGCCGCGCCCGTCCAGCACCTGCAATTGCGGAGCGGCCACCCGCAGGTTGGAAAAGCGCAGCACGCCGTCAGACCCATAGGCGATCTGGCTCGATCCCGTCGCGGGGCCGCCCAGAAATTCGCGGACGGTTGGATTGAAGAGGTCATTGGATCGCGCCCGCACGGTGCCAGTCAGGGCAAAACCCTGCCCGGTCCGCTTAAGATCGGCCGAAGTGGTCATGGCAAATGTGCCGACGCTGTCGATCGTGTAATCGTTGATCCGCCCTTCGAAGGCGCCGGTGTAAAACCCGCGCGCCAGATCGGCCAGGACGATTGCCGTGGCATCGATCCGGTCAGCGCGCAGCCTGAGGTTGTCTGACAACAGCCGCGGACCGTCGATCGCCAGATCGCCATCGATCCGGACATTGGCCAAGGCACCCCCCGCCACCCCGTCCAGCCCGGTAATCCGTTCAATCCGGGCCGAAATCGGCACCAGGGTCTGATCCGATCGCACCTCGGCCCGGCCCGCAGCGCTCAACCCTTCCAGCGTGACAGCGTTGATGGACAAGGCATCGGCGACAAGCCGATAGGCAACCTGCGGGCGCCTGAACGGGCCGTTGAACTGCAGATCGGCCCGCAGCGCGCGTCCGGCCAGATTGGCGGCCAGCAGCGCCGGTTGCGGCAACAGCACATCCAGCCTGAGTCGGTCAAAGCGGTTCTGCCCCAGA
>CAWUNP010000383.1:0-2060 GCA_963923805.1 uncultured Novosphingobium sp.
TATAAGAGACAGGCCTTGAGCCGGCCCTTGGCGCTGGCTCCGGCTTCCTCGCGTTCGAGGTCGATCCGCGCCGTGAGACTGTCCACGCGGACCAGCCCGAACCGTGCGGCGAGCGCGGTGCGTTCCGCTTCGCTGGCTTCCAGTTCCAGGGTGCTGCCGGGCAGCAGGCGCGGGTCATAGGTGCGGGTAAATTCGGTCATGGCGCGATCCTTCCGGCCAGCAGGGCGGTTGCGTCAAGCGTGTCGAGCAGATCGGCCAGGGCGCGCACTTCCGCGGCGAGGCCGGCTGCATCGGTGTTCAGCGTCATGTTGCGTTCCAGCGCGGCTTCCAGCGGCTCCTCGCCGCCCCGCGCCTTGCGCATGGCATCCATCCGGCCGCCCAGCGCGCCCATCAGCTTGCTGACGTGTTTGCCCACCACCATGTCACCCAGCCCGGTTTCGCGCAGCTGGGCGTCCATGTCGGTCACGAACAGTTCGGTCAGCAGGATCGACTTGTCCGAAAGCTCTGGCTCGCGCTCCATCCGCAGCAGCACCAGCGCCATGACCAGCGCCACGGCATCAAACCGGCCCGGCACCGTATCGGCCAGGCCCAGTTCGGAGTACCAGCGCGGGGTCCGCGCCACGCCAACAATCGCGTGCCACAGCGGCCGGACTTCGGCGTGCTCGTCAGGTTTCTTGCCAAAGAGGCGGGCAAACAGGCCCATCGGTGTCATGTCCTTCAATCGTTCAGCTGGGATTAAAGCCGCTGTCCCCAAGCGCCTGCTTGCCGCCATTGCGCGGCGCGTCAAGGCGGCCTAAGGCTTGGGCGCGATAGTGCGGGCGCACGCTGCGGGCAATCGTCTTGCCTGCCGGGCTCCGCCACTGGAACAACAGGAACGGCAGACGATGCGAGCAGCAGTGATCAAGACGATGGTGGTTCTGGCTGCAGCGGGAACGCTGGGGGCCTGCAGCTCGATCAAGGATCATCGCGGCTTCATCGTTGACCAGCCGCTGGTCGATTCGGTCCAGCCGGGCATCGACAACCGCCAGTCGGTTGAGCGCACGCTTGGCCGTCCGACCTTTGAAAGCGCATTCGGTCGCAAGGACTGGTATTACGTTTCGTCGAATACCCGTCAGGCCGCCTTCACCCGCCCGAAGATCAACGAACAGCTGGTGCTGCGCGTCAGCTTTGATGAACGCGGCAACGTTTCCGCGATCGAGCGGTCTGGGATCGAGAAGGTGGTGATCCTGAACCCCGATGGTGACAAGACCCCCACCCTGGGCCGCCACCGCACCTTCCTTGAAGATCTGTTCGGCAATATCGGCACGGTCGGCACGGGGGCCGGCGGTCCGGGCGGCGGTGGTCAGGGCGGTCCGAACGGCAGCTGATTGAAAGTGCCGCAGCAGGACATATATCCTGCCGCATGGACAATCAGAACAGCAGCCATGGGCTGATCCCTTGGCACGGCACCACCATCATCGGCGTGAAGCTGGGCGGCAAGACTGTCATCGCTGGCGATGGCCAGGTCTCGATGGGCAATACCGTGATGAAACCCAATGCCCGCAAGGTGCGGCGGATTGGCGATGGCTCGGTGATTGCCGGTTTTGCCGGGGCCACAGCCGATGCCTTCACCCTGTTCGAGCGGCTGGAAAAGAAGCTGGAGCAGCATCGCGGCCAGCTCATGCGCGCCGCAGTCGAACTCGCCAAGGACTGGCGCACCGACAAGTACCTGCGCAACCTTGAGGCGCTGATGATCGTGGCTGACAAGGACGTGCTGCTGATCCTGACCGGCAATGGCGATGTGCTGGAACCCGAACACGGCATTGCCGCGATCGGATCGGGCGGAAACTACGCCCTCTCGGCCGCCAAGGCGCTGGTCGATTACGAGCAGGACGCGGAAAAGATTGCCCGGCGCGCCATGCAGGTCGCAGCCGAGGTTTGCGTCTTCACCAATGACCGGGTGACTGTCGAAGTTATCTAGTCCCCCTCCCGCTTGCGGGAGGGGTTAGGGGTGGGCCCGGTTTGTGCCCATCCTTTGGCCCACCCCCGACCCTGTCTCTTATACACATCTCCCAGCCCAC
>CAWUNP010000384.1:0-2057 GCA_963923805.1 uncultured Novosphingobium sp.
GGGTGATCGAACAGATGCGCACCATCGGGGCCATGCAGGTGGGCACGAATGGCCTCAAGCTGGTTCCGAGCTTCCGTCGGCGACAGCATATCGTTGATGACTGCGTGCATCATCGGCAGCAGGCTGTAGGACAACCCGGTGCGACGATCCCTCGGATGCAGCAGATAATCGATGCCGCCACCCGCTTCAAAGTAGGCGTATCCGGTTACGATGTCGTCGACATACAGATACCGGTGGAAGTCCGCCAGAACCTCGGCCGCCAGGGTCTCCAGCGCCCCGGCGCGTTCGGTCTGTCCGAGATCGCCGAGCGCCTGGGCGAGTGTGGTCAGCACCTGATAGTGCAACGTCACGGTCCAGGCGCTGCATAACCGTTCGCGCATGGCCGGGTCGGCCGGCTGGAGAGAATCGTTCCAGTCACCGTGTCCATAGGCGGCCAGATGGGTACCTGGAATCACGCGCGCGTGAATGAGCGTAAAAGCCTGCTCGACATGCTGCCAGAGCGTGACCGGACGGGCCTCGGCCGGATCAGCGACAAAAAACGGCACGCGTTCGTCCAGCAAACCCGCATCGCCACTGGCATGGAGGTACTGGGCCAGCGCCAGCAGCGGCCAGAACACCACATCACCGTGCGAATCGCCCGGCCGAATGGCGCGTTCGCGCTCGAAGAACATGAACCACTGCGGCCAGTCGCCATCTGGATTCTGCTGGCCAAACACCCGCAGCAGCAGGTCGCGGATCGGTCCCGGGCGGCCCATTGCCAACATCAGTTCGACCGGCCCCTGGGTCACGTCACGGGTACCCCAGCCGCCGCCGGAATACTGTTCCAGCCCGCGCGGGGCGAGGAAATGAATCAGCGCGTTGTGAGCGAACCATGGCAGAATCTCGGCCACCCGCTGCAGGACCGGCGGCGCATCGGCGGCCAGCGTCAGTCCAGCAGTATTTTCGCGCCAGTAGGCATCGGCCGTGATCGAGCGACTTTCGGGCAGCGCCAGCAAATGGCCGGTCAGCCGCAAACCCAGCCTGCGCGCGGGCGGGGTCAGCAGGCACAGATACGGTTGCTGCCGCGACTGACCGTCCTCGAATAGCAACTCATCGCTCCCCACCCGCTCGAAAACGGTCCCGGCCAGCGGACTGATGCGAAAGCCGCCGTCAGGGAAACGGCGCCCGACGTCACTGTCCGGCACAGCCCGCACGAACACCTCATCACCGTGCCGCTCGTAACGCAGCGGCCGGGTCGTGGCGCCGTCATCGCCATTCAGGGCAACATGATGCGACACCAAACAGCGCAGGGCCTCGCCCTCGTGCACGATGAGTTCCAGCGTCAATTCATGGCGGTCGGTACCGGCCTGACTGCGAACCTCAATCAGCCCTCCGGCGTGACGGTAGAACCAGCGGCAGGCTTCGGGAGTCATCTCGAAGGCGCTCGGCAACCCCAGCCGGCGCCAGCCCTGCTGCGTTTCGATGAAGATGCGCTGGCCGTGACTGCTGAACAGGCTCAGATAGCTGTGCGTCGTCGACAGAAAGCGGTTAATGCTGACATGGCCTTGGGTGACCATCGAATGAAACACCCCGTCCATCCATACGGTCGAGGTCATGACGCCCTCGTCCGGCTCCAGGGTGCCACCGGAGCGCAAAATATGCCCGTGCGGCCGGAGCACGTTGCAGTCCTTGGCCTTGAGGACAATGTGCGACCGCTGGCCAGCGAAAAACGATAGCAGCTGCCCATGCTCGCGTTCCTCCTCCCGCCGTTCCGGCCCCCACCAGCGATCCAGATCGGCTTCGCCGGCATCCTCGCACACCAGCGCCGGACAGGAGGAGAACAGGCTGACAACGGGCGTCAGGACTCCGTCATCAGCCGCTGGCGGCAGCGGGCGGGCCTCGGGCAGCGCCAGAGCCTGTTCGACCCAGTGCAGATCTCCGGCACCGGTGGCATCGGGGTGATGGGATTCCAGCCAGCCGAAAAAGCCGCGCTCGACCCGAACGCCGGGCTCCAGCACGACCGGCTCATCCTGTATCGCGGCCAGGGCATGTTCATGCTGGAGCCGCGCACCCGGCAG
>CAWUNP010000385.1:0-2054 GCA_963923805.1 uncultured Novosphingobium sp.
TACTGCAGTTGAACCGGCCCGCCGACCTGGACCGGCTCAAGGCCGTGGCCTCAGTACAGACGGTCGATGATCTCGGCGAGCAGCGCTATCGCGTGTTCCACGACAAGACCCACAACCCGGCCGAGCAGCTGGCGGAACTGGTGGTCTCGGCGGGCTGGGGCTTGCGCGAGCTGAGTCCGGAACGCCGGAGCATGGAGCAGATTTTCATCGACATCACTCGGCAAGGCACCGAGCTTCAGCAGCAGGAGGCAGCGGCATGATGACCTTCGTGATTGCGGGACGCGAATTTCGCAACCTGTTTCTGTCACCGCTGGCCTGGACGATTCTGGGGGTGATCCAGATCATCCTGGCCTACATGTTTCTGGCCCAGCTCGACTATTACATCGTGATTCAGGGGCGGATTGCCGGCATGGAAGAGGCCCCCGGCATCACCGATCTGGTGGTCGCGCCGCTGTTTGGCAATGCCGGCGTCATCCTGTTGCTGGTGACGCCACTGCTGACCATGCGCCTGATCAGCGAGGAGCGCCGCAACCGCACGCTCAGCCTGCTGTTCACGGCGCCGGTGTCGATGACCGAGATCGTGCTCGGCAAATACCTCGGTATTCTGGGCTTCCTGCTGGTGATGATCGGCATGATCCTGCTCATGCCCCTGTCGCTGTTGATCGGCGGGGGGCTCGATGCCGGCAAGCTGGTGGCCTGCGTGATGGCGCTGACCCTGTTGTTGGCGGGCTTCGCTGCTGTCGGTCTGTACATGTCGGCGCTGGCCGTGCAGCCCACCGTGGCGGCGATCAGCACCTTCGGCATGCTCCTGCTGCTCTGGATCATCGACTGGTCGTCCCATTCCGGCGATCAGGGCAAGGGCGTGCTCGAATACCTGTCGCTGCTGCGGCATTACGAAGGTTTGATGAAAGGACTGATCAACACGACCGATCTGCTGTACTTCGTCCTGTTCATCACCACCTTCCTGGTCCTGAGCATTCACCGTCTGGATAACGACCGCCTGCAAAAATGAAGATCAATCGCAAGACGCATTTGGAAATCCGCCTGCAGAACCTGCTCTTCAGTCTGCTGTTTCTTGTCATCATCGGCTTGCTGGCCTGGTTGAGCACCCAGTATTCCGCCGAGTTCGACTGGACTGCCGGCCATCGGCATACGCTGTCCGAGGCCAGCGTAAAGGTTTTGGGGCTGCTCAAGGACCCGGTCAAGGTCACAGCCTATGCGAGCGAAAACGGGAAGGTCCGCGATCCCATTCGCGACCTGCTGGACCGCTACGGCCGGCACAAAAAGGATATCGATCTGCAGTTCGTCAACCCCGATACCCAGCCAGAGCAGGTCCGGCAGCTGGGCATTCAGGTCGATGGCGAACTGGTGATCACCTATCAGGGCCGCTCCGAAAATGTCCAGCGCGCGACGGAAACCAGTCTGACCAATGCCCTTCAGCGGCTGGCAACGGCCGAGGCACGCCATGTGGTGTTCCTCGAGGGCCACGGCGAGCGCTCCCCGCAAGGCAAGGCCAATCACGATGTCCAGCAGTTTGCCGAGGAACTGAAGCGCAAGGGCATGACCGTTGCGATGGTCAATCTGGCCGCGACGCCGCAGATACCGGACAACACCAGCGTACTGGTGATTGCCGGACCGCGCACGCCGCTGTTGCAGGGTGAGATCAAGCTGATTCAGGACTATGTCGGCAAGGGCGGCAACCTCTGGTGGCTCACTGACCCGGGCGAACAACGCGGATTGGCCCCCCTCGCCAGCCAACTGGGCCTTCGTTTCCTCCCGGGCACGGTGGTGGATGCGTCCACCCAATTGCTGGGTATTGATGACCCCACGTTCGCACTGGTGACGGATTATCCGGCGCACCCGATCACCCAGGGATTCCAGCAGATGACGCTGTTCCCCGCTGCCGTGGCTCTGGCGGCCGAGGGCAAGACGGAATTCGAGCAGGATCCGCTGCTCAGTACCTTGCAGCGTTCCTGGACCGAGTCGGGCCCGATTCAGGGCAAGGTCGCGTTTGATGCCAGCGCCGGGGAACGTCAGGGGCCGCTGGATATCGG
>CAWUNP010000386.1:0-2047 GCA_963923805.1 uncultured Novosphingobium sp.
AGCAGCGGCATTGCTGTTCACGGCCTGCTTCAGGCCAGCGGGATAGGGAGCCTCGGCGTGACGGTTAACCTTCACGGCGTCCTTGACGGTCAGCCACGAGTTCTTCGCACCCGGGACCGAGCCCTTGACGAAGATCAGGCCGCGTTCATCGTCCACGCGGACGACTTCGAGGTTCTGCTGGGTACGGGCGCGATCGCCCATGTGACCGGCCATCTTCTTGTTCTTGAATACGCGGCCCGGATCCTGACGGTTACCCGTAGAACCGTGGGCACGGTGGCTGATCGAAACACCGTGGGTGGCGCGCATACCGCCGAAGCCCCAGCGCTTCATCGCACCCTGGAAACCCTTACCCTGGGTCGTGCCAGCCACGTCGACCATCTGGCCCGGCACAAAGTGCGAGGCAGCGATCGTCGCGCCGACTTCCAGCACGGCATCATCGGCCACGCGGAATTCGACAACCTGGGCCTTCAGGGGAACCTGAGCCTTTGCGAAATGTTCACGCTGCGGCTTGGCAACGTTCTTCTGCTTGGCAGTGCCAGCACCGAGCTGAACCGCGACGTAACCGTCACGGTCTGCGGTGCGAACCGAAACCACCTGGCAGTCTTCCAGCGCCAAGACGGTAACCGGCACGTGCCGTCCGTCTTCCTGGAACAGGCGGGTCATCCCCACCTTCTTGGCGATCACGCCGGTACGCATGATCCGTTCTCCTACAGAGGCCTGTGGGGACCATCCCCAAAGGCGTGTTCAGCCCATTTTGTGAAGCGAGCCCCGTCCGGGCTGAGTGCCTCCGGGTGGAGGCGAGACGGGGGACGCTGACCCGGATAAATCCGGAGGTATCCCTTGTGTCCCGGGCTATTGCCTGGGCTCTGTCTCGTCGCGGATTGCCTGTTCAGGTCCGCTAGGAGCCGGGCCGAAGCCCGGTTGCATGCGGCCCTTAGGCCGCGCTGGCGGATTAGGCCAGCTTAATCTCGACGTTCACGCCAGCCGCGAGGTCGAGCTTCATCAGCGCGTCCACGGTGGTGGCGTTCGGCTGCACGATGTCGAGCAACCGCTTGTAGGTGCGAACTTCGAACTGCTCACGCGACTTCTTGTCGATGTGCGGCCCGCGGTTAACGCAGAACTTCTCGATCTGGGTCGGCAGCGGAATGGGGCCCCGGATCAGCGCGCCGGTGCGGCGAGCGGTCTCGGCGATTTCGCCAGTCGCCTGATCAAGCACGCGGTGATCAAATGCCTTGAGGCGAATGCGGATATTCTGAGCTTCCATTGTGTCCTGCTACCGATGAGAAAGAGCAAAGGGGCATGCACCCCAAACAAATTCGAAGCGCGCCCCTACACGGGGGTCGGGAATCATGCAAGCCCCTTTTCGTGCGCTTTTGCGCCGGTCCGGCAGGGTTCGGGTCCGCCCTCCCCCGCACGCAAGAATATATCCTGCATGGCACAGGCCGCGTAATAGAACGCCTGCGTGACGATCCGCTCAGCGCTGTTTCTTCTTGCCGAGCGGTGCGTTGAAATCGGGATCCTTGCCCGCGACCCAGGCGACGAACTTTTCCACCCGCGGATCGATTCTGAGCAGGCTGGCGTCCAGACCATAGCGCTGCAGCTCGGAATTGGTGAAAGTCGTGATCAGCATGTTCTGGCAGATCGGGTGCATCGGCACCGTATCGCGCCCGCCCTGGCTCTTCGGCACCGGATGGTGCCAGATCACCGTCTCGCCGCAGGGCCGTTCGCACAGCCAGCAGTCGGGCGGCGGCGGGGCCTCGGTCCCTTCCTCGTCATCTTGCCACAGATCCTCGCGCGGGCCGTGCTTGGAATACTTGCGGGCCATCCTCAAACTCCTGTCCTACCCAGCAACGAAAAAGCCCGGCCTCCTTGCGGAGGCCGGGCCTTTCTGTCTCGGTTATCCGAGGATCGACGAATTACTTCGTGATCTTCGCGACAACGCCCGAGCCGACGGTGCGGCCGCCTTCGCGGATTGCGAAGCGCAGACCTTCGTCCATCGCGATCGGAGCGATGAGCTTGACCGACAGGGCGATGTTGTCGCCCGGCA
>CAWUNP010000387.1:0-2045 GCA_963923805.1 uncultured Novosphingobium sp.
AAGCTGGGCCCGGATGAAGGGATGATCTTTCCGATGGACCCGCCGCGCGGGGCCAGTTTCTGGATGCACAACACGGTCATCTCGCTCGACCTAATCTTCATCGCGCCCGATGGCCGGATCAGCAATATCGCCGCCAATGCCGTGCCCTATGATGAAACGCCGCTGCTTTCGATCGGCAAGGTCAAGGGGGTGCTGGAGATTCCCGGTGGCCGCGCGGCCGAGCTGGGGATCGCGCCGGGGGACAAGGTGGCATGGTAGTGCTTGCCCGCCCCGTCATCCAAGGCTAACGCGCGCCCATGGGAATCCTTGGCAAGATCTTCACCTGGTGGGACGGCGCGACGATTGGCACGCTGTTCAACTCTGCGCTCACCGGCGAACACGTCGGCACCGATGCGCAGGGCAACAAGTATTATCGCACGAAGAAGGTCCGCAAGGACGGCCCCTTCGCCGGCACCGAGCGGCGCTGGGTGATCTACAATGGCGCCAACGATGCCAGCCGCGTGCCGTCTGAATGGCATGGCTGGCTGCACCATTCCTATGATGGCGTGCCCGAGAGCTTCCTGCCGCCAGCGCGGATCTGGGAAGCGGAATTCACGCCCAATGCCACCGGCACGCCGCAGGCCTATCGCCCGCAGGGTGCGCTGGAGCGCGGCGGCAAGCGCGCCGCGGCGACCGGTGATTACGAAGCGTGGAGCCCGGACGCCTGAGCATGCGGCGCCTGCTTGCGCCCGGCCTGGTCCTGCTGCTGGCCGCCTGCAGCGGCAGCGGTGATCCCGATGCCGCCGCGACAGATATCCCGCAGGCGGTTGGCGCCCAGGCGACGGCTCCGGCGGTGGAAAGCGAATATGGCACGCCGGTCAAGGATCGGGTGGCCACGCTGGGCCTGCTGAACAAGCGCAACAATATCATCCAGGACATCGTCCTCAAATCGGGCGAAGCGCGGCGGATCGGCAATGTTGTCATCCGGCTTGCCACCTGCGAACGAACCCTGCCGTGGGAGCGGCCGGCAGAAACCGGCGCCTTCGTTCAGGTCTTCGTTGAGGAACGCGCCGATTCCGAAAGCCAGCTGGCCTGGCGCAAGGTTTTCTCCGGCTGGCTGTTCAAGAACGCGCCGTCGGTCAACGTGGTTGAGCACCCGGTCTATGATGTCTGGGTCAAGGACTGCGCGATGAAGTTCCCGGGCGAGGAAGACAGCCCGGCCGCCACGGCATCGGCCAGCAGCGCACCAAAGGCAACGGGCAGCGCCAGCCCTTCGCCCGCACCGTCTGCGTCAGCTTCACCCACCCCGTCACCGGCTGCCAAGGCCCCGGCACCCAAGGCTCCGGCGCCCAGCGTCGATCTTTGAGCCGCCTGTAACAGCTTCAGGTAACGGGCCTGGCTGATCTCGACCGCCCCCAAGGAGGCGAGGTGATCGGTCATAAACTGGCAATCAAGCAATTGCGCCCCGCCGCGGCGCAGTGTCGCCACCAGCCAGGCCAGCGCCACCTTTGATGCATCCGGCGCGCGGCTGAACATCGATTCGCCGCAGAACACCCGATCGAACCCCACCCCATAGAGCCCGCCGACTAGCGTGCCATCGAGCCAGCACTCGATCGAATGGGCCAGGCCCAGCTCGTGCAGGGCGCGGTAGCTCGCCTCGATCCGGTTGCTGATCCAGGTCCCGTCCGATTCGGCCCGGGGGGCGGCGCAGGCCTGCATCACGGCAGAGAAATCGGCATTGCAGGTAACCCTGAACCGCCCCCGCCGCAGCGTCCGCGCCAGCGAGCGCGAGCAGCGGAACCCGTCCAGCGGCAGGATCGCCCGGCGGCGGGGCTCAACCCAGAAGATCTCGGGATCGTCACGCGCATCGGACATCGGGAAAATCCCGCTGCGATAGGCCATCAGCAGCAGGTCAGGTGCAATGATCGGGTCGGGCGCCGCGGCGTGCATGGCGGCGATGATAGCAGATCATGCGGCCAAGCGGACAAGTTCCTTGCCAACCGCCGCCACCTGACCTAAGGGCCAGCGCGCCTGCAGGAGTGTAGCTCAGCTGGTAGAGCATCGGT
>CAWUNP010000388.1:0-2043 GCA_963923805.1 uncultured Novosphingobium sp.
TCCGAAGATGAATCCCAGCGCGTGCTGCCCGCCCTGGGGCGCGAGCCGAACCTGGTTGAGCTGGGCATCTTTTCGGTCATGTGGTCAGAGCACTGCTCCTACAAGTCGAGCCGGATCCACCTCAAGAAGCTGCCGACCGAAGCCCCCTGGGTGATCTGCGGCCCCGGTGAGAATGCCGGCGTGATCGACATCGGTGATGGTCAGGCCGCCATCTTCAAGATGGAGAGCCACAACCACCCCAGCTACATCGAACCCTATCAGGGCGCTGCGACCGGCGTGGGCGGCATCCTGCGCGACGTGTTCACTATGGGCGCTCGCCCCGTGGCCAACATGAACGCCCTGCGCTTTGGTCGTCCGGACCACCCCAAGATGAAGAGCCTGGTCAAGGGCGTCGTGGCGGGCATCGGCGGCTATGGCAATTGCGTCGGCGTGCCTACCGTGGGCGGCGAAACCAATTTCCATCAGGCATACGACGGCAACATCCTGGTCAATGCGATGACCGTGGGCGTCGCCGATACCGACAAGATCTTCTATTCGGCCGCCACCGGCATCGGCAATCCGATCGTCTATGTCGGCTCCAAGACCGGCCGCGACGGCATCCACGGCGCGACCATGGCCAGCGCTGACTTTGACGAGAAGTCCGAAGAAAAGCGCCCGACCGTGCAAGTGGGCGATCCCTTCACCGAAAAGCTGCTGATCGAGGCCTGCCTTGAACTGATGGCAACGGATGCGATCGTGGCGATCCAGGATATGGGCGCGGCTGGCCTGACTTCCAGCTCGGTCGAAATGGCGACCAACGGCAAGGCCGGCATTATCCTCGACATGGACAAGGTGCCCTGCCGCGAAGAAGGCATGACGCCCTACGAAATGATGCTGAGCGAGAGCCAGGAGCGGATGCTCATGGTGCTCAAGCCCGGCAAGGAAGCCATGGCCGAAGCGATCTTCAGGAAGTGGGAACTGGACTTTGCCGTTATCGGCGAAGTGACCGACACCGGCCACATGGTGCTGACCTGGCAGGGCGAAACCGTCTGCGACATTCCGCTGGGTCCGCTGGCCGAAGATGCCCCGCTGTATGATCGCCCGGCCCTGAGTCTGGCGGACTATAAGGCCTGGGCCAAGGTCAAGCCGCTGGGCGAGATCCCGCAGAGCGCGGACCTGGGCGCGGACCTGCTCAAGCTCATGGCCTGCCCCGATCTCGCCAGCCGGCGCTGGATCTGGGAACAGTATGACAGCCAGGTGGGTGCCGATACGCTGCAGAAGAGCGGCAGCGATGCGGCGGTGGTGCGCATTCACGGCACCAAGAAGGCGCTTGCGATCAGCACCGATTGCACCCCGCGCTATTGCTACGCCGATCCCTACGAAGGCGGCAAGCAGGCCGTGGCAGAGACCTATCGCAACATCTCGGCCGTTGGCGCCAAGCCGCTGGCGATCACCAACTGCCTGAACTTTGCCAACCCGCAGCGCCCGGAAATCATGGCGCAGATCGTGGAAGCCCTGCGCGGCATGGGCGATGCCTGCCGAGCGCTGGATTACCCGATCGTTTCGGGCAACGTCAGCCTCTATAACGAAAGCAAGGCCACCGGCGGCGGCTCGGCCATTCTCCCCACCCCGGCAATTGGCGGCGTCGGCCTGATGACCGATCACGAAGTGATGGCGACCATCGCCTTCAAGGCCGAGGGCGAATGCCTGGCCCTGATCGGGCCGAGCTATCCGGAACTGGGCCAGTCGCTGTGGCTGCGCGAAATCCACGGCCGTGAAGACGGCGAACCGCCGAAGGTCGACCTGGGCGACGAACGCTTCCACGGCGAAGTGGTGCGCCAGTTGATTGCCGACGGCGCAGTGACCGCGGTGCATGACGTCAGCGACGGCGGCTTGCTGGTCGCGATCGCCGAGATGGCGCTGGCTGGCAATATCGGCGCCCAGATTGACCCGATGGATACCGCCTTCGCCTTCAACGAAACGCAATCACGCTATCTGGTGACCTACCCGGCCGACAAGCCGCTCGACCGCAACAAGGTGCCGTTCGAAAAGATCGGCACTGTC
>CAWUNP010000389.1:0-2038 GCA_963923805.1 uncultured Novosphingobium sp.
CCGCAGGAGCGACAGATTGAGCTGGTGCAGGCTGGGCCGAACTTTCAGCGGCAGCGGGTGGGCTGGCGGCTGCGTTTGTGGCGGCTGGGGCAAAGGCCAGCGCGGCGGCCAATACAATCTGCAAGTTAACGCTCCGCCTTCGGGTCTGTTCTGGCCTGACGCCAGCGGCCTAGGGACAGGATAGCCCTGTTGTCCATCATCTTTACCGCATTGGGCCCAACGCTGCGTCGTAAATTTGGCCCGCCCCGTCCCTCAGCGCGGGGTCAGGATCAGCCATGCACCCTTTGATCCGGACAGACCCAGGGCAGAGCTGATCCTTTCCGAAGCGCACGAATCTGAAAGCGAACGATCAATACCGACGGCGCGCGCCGGTCAGTCCTTCTTTGCTTCTTGGACGGATTCGTTGTGCGCCCTGGCTTCGATCTCGGCGCGCTTCCGCTCTGCTTCGGCGGCTGCATCCTTGGCCGTACTGGCAGCCTTGTCGCCCAATTCATCGGTTGCGGCGGCGGCCTTGTCGACCCCGGTGGAGATATCGTTTGCGGCCGAACTGGCCGTTGTTTCGGCCGCGTCCTGGGTGCGATCGGAACAGGCAGTCAGCCCAAGGGCGGCCGCGGCGATTGCGGGAATCAGGGCAAGCTGGCGCATGGCAGGTCCTCTGTCAGATGCCCGAAGGCGGTCTCTCGGGATCTGCCGGCTGCCGTCCGCCTAGCGGCCAGTCAGGGTCATCCAGCTTCCCGGACGCTGTTCAAGCAGGCCGCGGCGCAAAATGTTCCCGACCGTTTGTGCCCGGTCTTCCCAGCTACCTGCCACCGGCAGTGCCGCTACGCCGGTCTGTTGGAGCATCCTGTTCGCCAGATCGGCAAATCGCTGGCGCTCAGTCTGGCTGCCGAAGAAGCGGGTGCCATCGGCCACCCATGGGACATCGGCGGCGAATTGCAGGTAGAGATCGGCCTTAGGATAGGCCAGCAGTGCTGCGGGGACTGCGCCGAACAGCATCTCGGCCCAGGCGGCGGTCATCAATTGGTCGGTGTCCAGGATCAGCAGCGGCGGACGCTCGGCCAGGGCCGCGCGGGTTGCCGCGGCCTGTCCCTCGGCGATCGCCAGCAGATCCGCCATAGTCAGGTCGGTGCCATGTTCCTCGCAATAGGTCCGGCCATATTCCGGCACCCAGGGCAGGCGCAGTTCGCGTGAAAGTTGCTCTGCCAGCACCGATTTTCCGGTGCTTTCCGCGCCGTGGAAGCAGACGGTGAAGGTCATGCTGCGGCCATCCGCTGCTGGCGGTGCACGCCAATCCATTCCTTCAGCCCGAACAGGCTCATCACCAGCATTCCCGCATAGAGCCCGGCCGTGGGATAGAGCCCGCGGTTGATATAGAGCGCCACCGCGGCCACATCGATCGCGATCCACAGCACCCAGTTTTCGATCCGGCGATAACCCAGCAGGATTTGTGCTGCGACGCTAGCCCCGGCAATCGCGCTATCGGCAAAGGGCATTGCCGCATTGGTATAGCGGTGCATCAGCCAGCCAAGGTTGAGGCTGAACCCAACCGTGACCGCCAGCCAGATCGCGCGGCTGCGCCAGTCGAGCCAGCGGACCGCAACGCGGCTTTCATCGCCCAGCGAGCCGCGCCAGACGATCCAGCCCCAGACATTGGCCAGGATGAAGAACACCTGCAGCCCGCTTTCCGCATAAAGGCGGCTTTCGAAAAAGATCAGGACGTAAAGCGCGACCGAGGCAATCGCGAAGGCAAAGTTCCATTGCGATCGGAAGATCAGCAGGGCGATGTTCATCACCCCCAGCGCCGCCGCCACCCATTCGAGCAGCGTCAATGTCTCGGGCGAGAAGATCATCCGAGCGCCGCTGCCCATTCGGCTTCCTTGAAGCCCACCAGCAAGCCGCCGGGATATTCGACAATCGGCCGCTTGATGCAGCTGGGATTGGCCGCCATCACCGCCACGGCCTTGGCCTGATCGAGGTCGGTCTTGTCCGCATCGAGCAGCTTCTTGAAGGTGGTACCGGCGCGATTGAGCACCTTCTC
>CAWUNP010000390.1:0-2036 GCA_963923805.1 uncultured Novosphingobium sp.
TCCTTGGCCCAGGCCTGCATCGGCTCAACCAGCGATTCCTCAAAGCAGGCTGCGCTGAACTGGCCCGAACTGTCAGAGAAGTCAGCCCGCACGAATTCCCCGCCGCGGCGGGTGCGGCCCTTGCTGACGCTTTCGACCATGGCCGCCATCATCGCCTGCATCCGCCCGCCGCCGGGCACCCCGGTTTCCATCAAGGCGGCGTAGGTGCGCGCGCCATTGGCCGTGGCGACGGCGCGCCATTGCTCCACCGGGTGCGCGGCGAAATAGAAGCCGAAGTTCTCGCGCTCTTTCGCCATCTGCTCGGCGCGCGGCCAGGCCGGCGTTTCGGTCAGGCGCAGCGACGGGGCGGCATGGTCATCACCGCCGAACAGCCCGGCCTGCCCGCTGGAGCGGATCCGCTCAGCCTCATCGGCCACGGCCAGCAGCATATCGGCATTGGCCAGCACCTTGGCGCGGTTCGGCTCCAGCCCGTCAAAGGCCCCGGCCCCGGCCAGCCCTTCCAGTTGGCGGCGGTTCATCGATCCCGGTGGCACGCGGCGGAACAGCTCTTCCAGGGTGGCAAAGCGGCCATTGGCTTCGCGCTCGGCCACGATCGCATCCATCGCCTTTTCGCCAACGTTGCGGATCCCTGCCAGGGCATAGCGCACGGCGTGGCCTTCATCGGTGCGCTCAACCGTGAACTCGGCCTCGGACCGGTTGATGTCAGGCCCGGCCAAGGCAATGCCATTGCGGCGCATGTCATCGACGAAGACCGCCAGCTTTTCCGACTGATGCACATCGAGGCAGCGTAGAATTCGTGCGGGTAATGCGTCTTGAGCCAGGCGGTCTGGTAGGCCAGCAGGGCATAGGCGGCGGCGTGGCTCTTGTTGAAGCCATAGCCGGCGAACTTGTCGATCAAGTCGAACAGTTCATTCGCCTTGGCCGGTTCGATCTCCGAATGCTCCTTGCAGCCAGAGACGAAGCGGGAGCGCTGGGCATCCATTTCCGCCTGGACCTTCTTGCCCATCGCGCGGCGCAGCAAGTCTGCATCGCCCAGCGAATAACCCGCCAGGATCTGCGCGGCCTGCATGACCTGTTCCTGGTAGACGAAGATCCCGTAAGTTTCGCTCAGGATCCCTTCCAGCTTGGGGTGCGGATATTCGATGCTTTCGCTGCCGTTCTTGCGGCGGCCGAACAGCGGGATGTTGTCCATCGGGCCCGGCCGGTAGAGCGAGACGAGCGCGATGATGTCACCAAAGTTGGTGGGCT
The DNA here is from genome assembly GCA_963923805.1 of uncultured Novosphingobium sp. Taxonomy (GTDB): domain Bacteria; phylum Pseudomonadota; class Alphaproteobacteria; order Sphingomonadales; family Sphingomonadaceae; genus Novosphingobium. The sequence goes on from CAWUNP010000390.1 coordinate 1,249, forward strand.
TCACCGCCGCCAGCGTGCGGCGCATCCCCTCGGATTCCAGCTGGAACACGCCGACTGTGTCACCGCGCTGGAGCAGCTCGTAAACCTCGGCATCGTCCCACGGCAGGGCCTCAAGATCGATCGTGATCTCGCGCTTCTTGAGCAGCTCGACCGCCTTCTTGAGCACCGAGAGCGTCTTCAGCCCCAGGAAGTCGAACTTGATGAGGCCGGTATCCTCGACATATTTCATGTCGAACTGGGTCACCGGCATATCCGAACGCGGATCACGGTATAGCGGCACCAGCTGATCCAGTGGCCGATCGCCGATGACCACGCCGGCCGCGTGGGTAGAGCTGTTGCGCGGCTGCCCTTCCAGCTGGACCGCCAGATCGATCAGCCGCTTCACTTCGGGATCGTTATCGTATTCGCGCTTCAGTTCGGCCACGCCGTTAAGCGCGCGCGGAAGGCTCCATGGGTCGGTCGGGTGGTTGGGCACCATCTTGCACAGCCGGTCCACCTGGCCATAGCTCATCTGCAGGATGCGGCCGCAGTCGCGCAGCACGGCGCGGGCCTTCAGCTTACCAAAGGTGATGATCTGCGCGACGTGATCGGCGCCATACTTCGCCTGGACATAGCGGATCACCTCGCCGCGGCGGGTTTCGCAGAAGTCGATATCGAAGTCCGGCATCGAGACGCGTTCCGGATTAAGGAAGCGTTCGAACAGCAGCCCCAGCCGCAGCGGATCAAGATCGGTAATGGTCAGCGCCCAGGCCACCACCGAACCCGCGCCCGAACCACGCCCCGGCCCG
>CAWUNP010000391.1:0-2029 GCA_963923805.1 uncultured Novosphingobium sp.
CTTGTCATTCAGGCCATAGTGGCGGACCAGCAGGATGCCGCCCACCGTCAGCGCCGCCTGCAGGGCGATGGTCGCCAGCGAGAGCCACAGGTTCTTGAGCCGCGCCATGTAAACCAGCGCCGCCTCGCTCACCACGGCCGTCGCGGCGACCACTTCGGCCAGCAGCAGGAAGGTCAGCGCCCCGGTCCCGCCGACGAATTGCGGCCCGACCAGCCCCATCACCGCCTCGCCCGGAATGGCGAGGGCCAGGGCAATCCCGGCCTGTGCAGCGATGATCCAGAAGCCGACCTGGTTGACCTGCGCGGCAATCGCAGCGTGGTTGCCATCGCGCAGGTTGCGGGTGATCACCGGGCCCAGGATCGGCTCGAAGCTGGTCTTGAGCTTCTGCGGCAGCGACGCGACCTGCTGCGCCGCGTAATAGACCCCCACCGCGACGGGTGAGGTGAAGAAGCCCAGCAGCGCGATATCCAGCTTGCGCGTGCCCCATTCCACCAGGTCCGCCCCGGCCAGCGGCGCGGAAAGCAGCGCCAGCTTGCCCAGCCGCAGCGGATGCGGATGCCAGCCGCGCGGATGGCCGAAAGTGCCGCGCGGCGGCCACAGCGCCACGGCCAGGGCCGCGAACTTGGCCAGGATGAACGACAGCGCCAGCCCCGCCGAAGGCAGCACGAACAGGAAGCCCACCGCCGCCAGCGTCTGCACCCATGGTTCAACCAGCGACCGCGCCCGCACCGTTGCCCCCACGTTATAACGATAGGCCAGTGCCGCCAGCGCAATGTCGGTCAGCGCATTGGCTACGATCGCCAGCGGCAGCAGCCGGTCCCAGGCGTTGTAATCGCCGCTGGGGAACATCGGCGCGGGGAACAGATAGAGCAGCGCCGCCGCGCCGAGTGACAGCAGCAGGGTCAGCATCAGCGCATCGGCGATGACGTGGTTTTCCTCGCGCGGGTCTTCCGACAGGCGCTGGGCCAGGCCGCGGCGCTGCCCGAGGACGCAGAGCTGGGCGATCAGTTCGACGATCACCAGCGCCGAGGCATAGCGCCCCAGCGCTTCCACCCCATAGAACCGCCCGGCGATGAACAGGAACGGCGCCGTGCCGCCCAGCCGCAGGACAAAGCCGAGGAAGTTCGTCCGCCCGCCCTCGGCAAGGGCAGCGATATCCTGATCGGCTGGCTGGCTCATGCCAGTTCCCCTTCGGCCCGCAGCGGCCGCGCCAGCAGCTCCGCCACGACCTGCCGCGCCGGCGCGTCACCCGCCAGCAGTCGCGCCACGGCCGCGACAATCGGCATGGCAATCCCGCGCTGTGCCGCCAGATCGGCCAGCACCGGTGCGGTATGCGCGCCCTCGGCCACGCTGAGCTTGCCCGAAAGCGCTTCCGCCGCACTCAGCCCTTCACCCAGCGCCTTGCCCAGCGCGAAGTTGCGGCTGGAGGTGGAAGAGCAAGTGAGCACGAGATCGCCCAACCCGCACAGGCCCGCCAGCGTCTCGGCCCGTGCTCCCAGCGCCAGCCCGAACCGCGTCATTTCAGCATAGCCGCGCGCGATCAGGGCGGCGCGGGCATTCTGGCCCAGGCCCAGCCCGTCCACCACGCCGCAGGCAATCGCCAGCACGTTCTTCACCGCCCCGCCAATTTCGGCCCCGACGACATCATCCGAATAGTAAGGCCGCAGCGCCGGGCGCGAGAGCAGGCCCGAAAGCCGCGCCCATTGCGCTTCGCCGCCGCTGCAGGCCAGCGTCACCGCGGTGGGCAGGCCGGCGGCAACCTCGTGCGCAAAAGTCGGGCCGGACAGGACCGCGATCTCTGCCTGCGGGAGGGCTTCGCGGGCGACGTCGGCCATCAGGCGTCCAGTTCCCGCCTCGATCCCCTTGGAGCAGAGCACCAGATCGCGCGGACGATCGGTCAGCCCGGCCAGCACCTTGCCCAGATGCTGCGCCGGGGCGACGACCAGCAGCACGGCCAGTTCGTCCATCGCGGCCATCGCGCCTGTCGCAGTGATCGAGGGCGACAGGTCCGCGCTCGGCAGGAACAGCG
>CAWUNP010000392.1:0-2029 GCA_963923805.1 uncultured Novosphingobium sp.
GCATGTCCGATGCCACGGCAGCCCGCCATGCCCGCGCACTCGCAGCGATCTGTGCGCCGCAGCCGACCGCCGACCAGGCAGAACTGGCGGCCAAGCGCGATGCCCTGCTGGCGCTGGTCCAGTCGGCGGAGGCGCAGGCGTGACCCTTCGACAAGCTCAGGGTGAGCGGCGCGGTTTCGGGGTCGCCATTCCAACCCCGCTCGGGCTGAGCCTGTCGAAGCCCCGGCCCGAGGCTGGCCATGGCTGACGAACTGGCCGACTCCCCCGCGATCACCCTGCCAGAGGATGACTGGGCCGGCCCCGGTGCAGCCGCGACCGAGGACAGCGCGCTCTATCTTGAGCTTGACGGCTGGGAAGGGCCGCTCGACCTGCTGCTTGATCTGGCCCGCCGGCAGAAGGTGGATCTGCGCAAGATTTCGATCCTTGAGCTGGTCGACCAGTACCTGACCTATATCGAGCGCGCCGAGGAACTGCGGCTGGAACTGGCGGCGGACTATCTGGTGATGGCAGCCTGGCTGGCCTACCTCAAGTCCGCGCTGCTGCTGCCGCGTGACGAGCAGGACGATCCCAGCCCTGAAGAAATGGCGCTGCGCCTGCAACTGCGGCTGCAGCGGCTGGCGGCGATGCGCGATGCCGCGGCGCGGTTGATGGGGCGTGACCGGCTGGGCCGAGACGTTTTTCTGCGCGGCGCACCGGAAGGCCTGCGCGTCGACCGCAAGGCCAAGTGGCAGTGTGACTGGTTCGCGCTGGTTCAGGCCTATGGCCAGGTCAAGGCGCGCACCGCGCCAGTGGTGCATATGGTGCGCGACCGGATGGTGATGACGCTGGATAGCGCGCTGGCGCGGGTCTCCTCGATGCTGGGCGTCAATCTGGACTGGATGGAACTGCGCGACTTCCTGCCGCCGCACGCCGATCCCAAGCTGCGTCGTTCGGCCATGGCCTCGAGCTTCGTCGCCGCGCTGGAACTGGCGCGGCTGGGCAAGGCCGAACTGCAGCAGGAGCAGACCTTCGGCCCACTGATGCTGCGAGGGATCAAGGCATGACCCGTCCTGACGACCTTGTGCGCGCTGTCGAAGCCACGCTGTTTGCCGCCGAAGAGCCGATGAGCCTTGAGGCCATCTCGACTCACCTGGGCGGGGCCGACGTCAAGGCGGCGCTGACCGAACTGGTGGAGACTTACCGGGACCGCGGCATTCATCTGGTCGAGCGGGCCAAGCGCTGGCATTTCCAGACCGCGCCCGATCTGGCGCACCTGCTGCGGCGTGAGCGCGAGGAGGTGCGGCGCCTGTCGCGCGCGGCGACCGAGGTGCTGGCGATCGTGGCCTATCACGAGCCGGTCAGCCGCGCTGAAGTCGAGGCAATCCGCGGCGTCCAGACCGCCAAGGGCACGCTCGACGTGTTGATGGAGGCGGGCTGGGTGCGGATCGTTGGCCGCCGCGAAGTGCCGGGCCGCCCGGTGATCTACGCCACCACGCCCGAATTCCTGACCCACTTCGGGCTCGAAAGCCGCCGCGACCTGCCGGGGATTGATGAACTCAAGGCGGCCGGCCTGCTCGATCCGGTTGAGGATGCCTTGGCGGATGCGATGGAAACCGCGGAAGAACGCCGCCAGGCGGCCGAAGCTGAAGCCGGACTGGCAAGCGAGGATGAAAGCGCCTAGATAGGGGTTAACGGGGGCAAGGTCCTCGAATTGGAGTCGGTTTAATGGGCGGTTTTTCTATCTGGCACTGGCTGATCGTGCTGCTGGTCGTTCTGATCCTGTTTGGTCGCGGCCGCGTGTCCGACATCATGGGTGATTTCGGCAAGGGTATCAAAAGCTTCAAGCAGGGCATGGCTGACGAAGAGACCAAGCCCGCTGCGCCGCCGGCCCAGATCCCGGCACCTTCGGAAGCGCCTGCTGCCAATGAGGCCAGCAAGACCGAGCAGAAGTAAGCAAGCGAGGACAGGCGCGTGTTCGATATTGGCGCCTCCGAGCTGCTATTGATCGTCATCGTTGCGGTGGTCGTGATCGGTCCGAAGGACCTGCCAC
>CAWUNP010000393.1:0-2022 GCA_963923805.1 uncultured Novosphingobium sp.
GATCTGACCGAACTGGTCGCGCAGGTTGCGCGGCGAAACACCTGATTTTGGAAGAGTGGAGATAGTCGATGCCCGCCCTCACCATCCGCACCAAGTTTATGCCGCTCGGCGTGACCGGTGCCGTTGCCATGGCCATCATGGCCGCTGCCGGCCTCAGTCAGAACGTTGTTGCCCGGCCCGCCCCTGACAAGACGGCCGCCGCGGCGCAGGCCGCGCTGTCCAGCGGCCAGATCGACAAGGCGATCAAGCTGGCCGAAGCCGTGGTTGCTGCCAGCCCGCGGGAACCGGCCTATCGCGCCTTGCTGGCCCACGCCTATCTGAAGTCGGGCCGGTTTGATTCGGCCGCACAGACCTATGATGAAGCGATGAAGCTGGGCGACATTAGCGGGAAGACCGCGCTTGGTCTCTCGCTGGCGCTTGCCGCGGCGGGCCGCAATGGCGAAGCCGTGGGCATCCTGGATGATTGGCGTGATGCCATTCCGCTGGCCGATCTGGGCCTGGCGCTGGCGCTGGCGGGGGAGCCGACCCGCGGCAGCGCGGTGCTCGCTGATGGTCTGCGCAACGGCGATAACAGCCCCAAGCTGCGCCAGAACCTGGCCTATGCCTATGCGCTTGATGGCCGCTGGCGGGAAGCCCGGCTGATGATGAGCCAGGATGTGCCGGCTGACCAGATTGATGCCAGGATCAGCCAGTGGGCCGCCCAGAGCCGCCCGGAAGAAAGCAAACAGCGGGCGGCGAGCCTGCTTAACGTGCCGATGCGCAGCGATCCCGGCCGTCCTGCCCAGCTGGCGCTGGCGACCAACCCGGACACCGAGCAGCTGGCGGTTGAATCCACGGCAGTTGTCTCTGGCCCGAAGTTTGCCGCCGCGGCGCCTGCTGGCGAATTGCCCCCGGTTGCCGCCAGTCAGGCGGGTTCCGCCCTGGCCAGTTACACCCCGGTGACCACGCCGGTTCGCCAGCCGGCGGCGAGCCGGTTTGCCACGGCCTTTGCGGCGCCCGGCGGCGAGCCTGCTGCGACCCGCACCGCCAACGGCACCACCATCACCTTCGTTTCACAGCCGGTGGTGCAGCCCTTGCCTGTGCGGCAGGCTGGCGCGCGCCAAACCGTGGCGAGCCGACTGCCACGCGAAACGGCAGCACGCCGGGTCGCCGCGGCCATCCCGGTTCCGACCAAGGCTGCAGGAACCCATCTGATCCAGTTGGGAAGCTATTTCACCCCGCAGGGCGCCCGCCGCGCCTGGGGGATCTATGCGGCCAAGAACCCGGAACTGCGCAATTATCGCATGACCATCACCCAGGCCAGTGTCCGGGGCCGCACCTACTTCCGGGTTGCCGCCGCCGGGATTACCGGCAGCCATGGGGCTTCCAGCCTTTGCGGCGCGGTCAAGGCGCGTGGCATGGCCTGCTTTGCCTATGCCGCCCATGCCGGGCTGCCCGGTATCAAGGCGCCCGCCGCAACCCAGTTCGCCAAGGCCAAGATGCCGGCCGCCGCACCCAAGGCGGCCCCGGTTGCCCCGCTCCTGGCCCGCAAGCGCTAGGGCCACTCCCTGTCCCCCTGGCAAGGCCTCTTCCCGCTTCGGCGGGGGGAGGCCTTGTTTTTTCAAGGGGTGATGATCACTCCACCCTTGAGCAGGGTCAGCGCGCGGCCCTGCACACCTTGCCGATCAAACGGCGTATTGCCCGCCGCCGCGGCCATCTTGTCGGAATCGACAATCCACGGCTTGTCCGGATCGATCACGGCAATGTCCGCTTCGGCGCCGGCTGCCAGCACGCCGGCATTGACCCCCAACAGCCGGGCCGGGTTGCTGGCCAGCAAGGCAAAGGCGGCGGCCGTATCGATCACGCCGTCGCGGACCAGGCCCAGAGTCAGAGGCAGCAGGGTTTCAGCCCCGGCCATGCCAGGTTCGGCATCGGCAAAGGGCAGGCGCTTGTCTTCCGGGCCGCGCGGATCGTGGCCGGATGACATGCCATCGATGGTCCCATCCGCCAGCGCCGCCAGCACGGCCTGACGGTCATGTTCGG
>CAWUNP010000394.1:0-2004 GCA_963923805.1 uncultured Novosphingobium sp.
GCCGTTGACCAGCGCGGCATAGGCCGTCGCCAGATGCAGCGGGGTAACGGCGATCCCGTGACCGTAGGAAACGGTCATCGTGGTGATCCGCGCCCATTCACCCGGCGGCCACAGCGGGAAGCCGCGGGCCGGCAATTCGATATAGGGGCGCTCGTTCATGCCAAGCGAACGCATCGTCGCATTAAGCCGCGCCCCGCCCAGTTCGTCGGCAACCTGGGCCGTCACGATGTTCGAGGAATGAATCAGCGCCTCTGGCACATTGAGCGATGCGCCAAAGTTGTGCGAATCCCGGATGCGGAAGCCGCCAATTTCAAGCGGCCGGCCAGACTGATAGCGGCGCGACAGGTCGGTCACGGTGCCGGCGTCGATTGCGGCAGCCACCGTGATCGGCTTGAAGGTCGAACCCAGTTCGTAAACCTGGTTGGTTACGCGGTTGAAGATGTTGGCGGCGCCGGCATTGTCGATCAGGTTGGGATTGAACGACGGCAGCGATGCCAGCGCAAGCACCTCGCCCGTTTCAACATCAAGCACGAGCCCGGCGGCGCCCTTGGCTTTGGTATCGGCGATGCCCTTCAGCAATTCGTCTTCCAGCGCGCCCTGGACCCGGCTGTCGAGCGAGAGCATGGCCGGCGTGCCGCGGGTGGCGGGATCGGTCAGCCGCTTGTCGAATACCCCTTCCATCCCGGCGTGGCCGTGGCCATCGGCGCCGACAAAGCCCAGCACGTGCGCAGCCAGCGAACCCTGCGGATAGAACCGTTCGGTCTCACGCGGGAATTCAAGCGCGGGTTCGCCCAGGGCGTGAACCTTGTTGGCATCCTCGGGCAGGATCCGGCGGCGCAGATAGCCCGGACGGCCAGAGGCCAGCCGCGCCGCAGTCTGCGCCACGTCCATGTCCGGGAAGATCCGGTTCAGGGCAATCGCCACCTCCTTGACCGGGCGGACCAGCGGCGTGCCATCATCGCCCAGCGCGGTAGGATTGTACCACAGGGCATAGGCCGGGAAGGCCCGGGCCAGCGGCACGCCGTTACGATCAACGATATCGCCGCGCTGTGGGGTGTTGCCAAAAGGGCTAGCGCTGGCCGGGGCGCCTTCAAACAGCCCCAGATAGACCACGCGAAGCAGCGCAATCACCGCGATCAGGCTGAACAGGCCGCAGACCAGCACCAGCCTGGCCTTGGCCATGGTCAGGGCCAGGCGGCGTGTGTTGGCGATTTCCACCCGGCCAGAGGCAACAATGCTGGAAATCGCCGGGGTGTTCATTCGGAGCGGACCTCTGCCCGGTCAAGCTTGGACAGGCGGGCGCTCAGCTTGGCCGGCGTAGTGGCCCGCTCTGCCGCATCGCGCGAATCCGCCACCTTGGCCTTGGCCGTGATCGCCTGGCCGGTCAGCGGCGAGACCATGGCCTGGATCGGGCTCTGATCGCCAATCGCATCGGCCGCGCTGGCCACCCGGATCGGATTGGGCGCATCGGGGCCGCGCACCTTGCCAAGGGCGGCCAGCTGGCGCTCACCTTCCAGATACTGGCCGGCAGACGGCGCCCGATAGCCGAATTCGATCTCGTTCAGGTTACGCAGCTGCTGCTGGCTGGCGCGGGTCTGGAACTCGGTCTCGAGGAACAGCTTTTCCTGATTAAGCGCATTGATCTGCCGCTGCGCCAGTTGCACCTGGCTCTTCACCGCATTGACGCGAACCATCAGCACAAGCGTCAGGGCCGCACAGATGGCCAGCAGGGCCACCCAGCCAATCGAACGCATCCGGTCTTGGGTCAGATTCATGCAGCCCTCCTATGGCGCGCGGGAGCAGCGGTGCGCACGGCAGCCCGCAGGGTGGCCGAACGTGCGCGGGGATTGCGTTTAAGCTCGGCCGCAGACGGACGGACCGCCTTGGCCACGTGATCGAACGTGGGGGCAGCAGCCGGGGCAAGCTGCGGCAGGTGACGCGAAGTGTTTGCCAGAGCGCCGCCGGCTTCGCGCAGGAACTGCTTCACGATCCGGTCTTCAAGGC
>CAWUNP010000395.1:0-1998 GCA_963923805.1 uncultured Novosphingobium sp.
GGGACCTCGGTTACCTTCGTCCCCGATCTGGAAATCTTTGGCGAGGACGCGAAGTTCAAACCGGCGCGGCTGTTCAAGCTGGTCCGGTCAAAGGCCTATCTGTTTGCCGGCGTGGAAATCCGCTGGAAATGTGCGGCATCGCTGTCGAGCGAGGATGTCCCCGCCGAAGCCGTGTTCCAGTTCCCGGGCGGCCTGGCCGATCACCTCAAGGAGCAGATCGGCGCGCGCGAATGCGTGACCAGCCAGTTCTTCTCCGGCAGTCAGGACTTTCCGGGTGAGGAACAGGGCCGCGTCGAATGGGCGGTGGCCTGGCCGCTGTGGAGCGACGGGGCCTATTCCTGGTACTGCAACACCATCCCCACCCCCGATGGCGGCACCCACGAAGCTGGCCTGCGCGCCGCGCTGACCAAGGGGATCCGCGCCTTTGCCGATCTGGTTGGCCAGAAGAAGGCCAAGGACATCACGCCCGAAGACGTGATCACCGGCAGCGAAATCATGCTTTCGGTCTTCATCCGCGATCCCCAGTTCCAGAGCCAGACCAAGGATCGCCTGACCAGCCCCGAAGCCGCCCGGCTGGTTGAGAACGCGGTGCGCGATTATTTCGACCACTTCCTCACCGACAATATGGAACGCGGCAAGGCGCTGCTGGGCCATGTGCTGGAACGGATGGACGAACGCCTGCGCCGCAAGCAGGAACGTGAGGTCAAGCGCAAGACCGCGACCAATGCCCGCAAGCTGCGCCTGCCCGGCAAGCTGACCGACTGCACCGGCGAAGGCGATGCCGAGACCGAACTGTTCATCGTCGAAGGAGACAGCGCCGGTGGCAGCGCCAAGCAGGCGCGCGACCGCAAGACCCAGGCGATCCTGCCGATCCGCGGCAAGATTCTGAACGTCGCCAGCGCCACGGCCGACAAGATCCGCGCCAATAGCGAAATTTCCGACCTCGGCCTCGCGCTGGGCTGCGGCTTCCGCAAGGACTGCAACCCGGACAACCTGCGTTACGACCGGATCATCATCATGACCGACGCAGACGTTGACGGGGCGCATATCGCCACCCTGCTGATGACCTTCTTCTTCCAGGAAATGCCCGAGATCGTGCGGCGTGGGCATCTCTACCTGGCCCAGCCTCCGCTCTACCGGCTGACCGCCGGCAAGGAGAGCGCCTATGCCCGCGACGACGCGCACCGCGCCGAGCTGGAAGCGACCCAGTTCAAGGGCAAGAAGGTTGAGGTTGGCCGGTTCAAGGGCCTGGGTGAGATGAACCCCCAGCAGCTGCGCGAGACCACCATGGACCCGGCCAAGCGCAGCCTGATCCGCATCACCCTGCCCCCCGAATACGAAGGGCGCGCGGCGGTGAAGGACCTGGTTGACCGGCTGATGGGCCGCGATCCGGCGCAGCGCTTCATGTTCATCCAGAACCGCGCCGCCGATATCGATCCTGAACTGATCGACGCCTGACCTGATCTGGCCTGACCGGGCCTGCACTTCCTGCTTGCCTCGCCGTGCGGCCCTGCCTATCGTTTAACCGAACGATTAATGGCCGGGGATAACCAATTCCATGCAGCGCTTTGAAGGTACCCAGAACTACGTCGCCACCGATGACCTGAAGGTTGCAGTGAATGCCGCGGTGCTGCTGCGCCGGCCGCTGCTGGTCAAGGGCGAACCCGGCACCGGCAAGACCGTGCTGGCGCATGAAATTGCGAAGGCCGTGAACGCCCCGCTGATCGAGTGGAACATCAAGTCGACCACCAAGGCCCAGCAGGGCCTCTATGAATACGACGCCGTGGCCCGCCTGCGCGATGGCCAGCTGGGCGATGAACGCGTCCACGACATCGCCAACTACATCAAGAAGGGCAAGCTGTGGGAAGCCTTCACCGCGCCCCAGCTGCCCGTCCTGCTGATCGATGAGATCGACAAGGCCGACATCGAGTTCCCAAACGACCTGCTGCAGGAGCTCGACCGGATGAGCTTCGACGTTTACGAAACGAAGGAGCGGAT
>CAWUNP010000396.1:0-1997 GCA_963923805.1 uncultured Novosphingobium sp.
TGCCGACCGCCTCGACGATCCCGGCCGCTTCGTGGCCTGGTACGGCTGGCAGTGCGTGGGGATAGTTGCCCTCGATGAAATGGAGGTCCGAATGGCACAGGCCGCAGGCCGCGGTGCGGATCAGCACTTCATGCGGTCCCGGCTTGCTGATCGACAGCTCCTCGATCTCAAGCGGCTGGTTCGGGGCGACGAGGACGGCGGCTTTCATGTGCTTCTCCAATACCCCTTCCGCGGACGGAAGGGGTCAGGGTGGGTATGGTGCCCCTCCCGCGAACGGGAGGGGTCTATTGCTTAGCGGGCGACGCCCAGATCGCCCGAGCTGAACGAACCGTCCGCCTTGGCATTGGCCGAATGGCGGGCGAATTCGATCCGGGCGATGGCGCGGGCGTGAACTTCGTCCGGACCGTCCGCCAGGCGCAGGGTGCGCTGGTGCGCCCAGGCCGAAGCCAGGCCGAAGTCATCCGAAACGCCGCCGCCGCCGTGGGCCTGGATCGCATCGTCGATGATCCGCAGCGCCATGTTCGGGGCCTGGACCTTGATCATGGCGATTTCCAGCGCAGCGGCCTTGTTGCCGACCTTGTCCATCATGTCTGCCGCCTTGAGGCAGAGCAGGCGGGTCATTTCGATGTCGATGCGGGCCTGGGCGATGCGCTGTTCCCAGATCGAATGTTCGGCCACGGTCTTGCCAAAGGCGACGCGCGACTGGAGCCGCTTGGCCATCTTGGCAATCGCTTCCTCAGCCACGCCGATCGTGCGCATGCAGTGGTGGATGCGGCCCGGCCCGAGGCGGCCCTGGGCGATTTCGAAGCCGCGGCCCTCACCCAGCAGCATGTTGCTGGCGGGGATGCGGACATCCTTCATCACCACTTCCATGTGGCCATGCGGGGCATCGTCATAACCGAACACCGGCAGGTGGCGGATCACTTCAACACCCGGGCTGTCGATTTCCATCAGCACCATCGATTGCTGGGCGTGGCGCTTGGCCTCGAAATCGGTCTTGCCCATCACGATCGCGATCTTGCAGCGCGGATCGCCCAGGCCCGACGACCACCACTTGCGGCCATTGATGACATATTCGTCACCTTCGCGGCGGATCGAGGTTTCGATATTGGTGGCATCGGACGAGGCGACCGCCGGTTCGGTCATCAGGAAGGCCGAACGGATTTCACCGTTCATCAGCGGCTTCAGCCACTTTTCCTTCTGCTCCAGCGTGCCGTAGCGGTGCAGCACTTCCATGTTGCCGGTGTCAGGCGCAGAGCAGTTGAACACTTCGCTGGCCCAGCCGATGCGGCCCATTTCCTCGGCGCACATGGCATATTCAAGGTTGGTCAGGCCCGGCCCTTCGAATTCGAAGGTGTCCTCGACATGGTGGTGGCCCGAATTGCGCGGCGGCATGAACAGGTTCCAGATCCCCTGCGCCTTGGCGCGGGCCTTTTCCTCTTCAACCACCTGCAGGACCTTCCAGCGTTCGCCGCTCTTGTCCTCGGCCTTGTATTCGTCGTTGCGCGGGCGGACGTGGTTTTCGATGAACTGGCGCACGCGATCGCGCCAATAGCGTTGCCGTTCTGTGGGTTCGAAATCCATGGGATGTCCTTTCCTGCCAATCTTCGAGTCTGTTTACGGGTTATCTGTGGCAGAGCGGCGAGGCTCCGCCAAGGGGGTTTAATCGGGCGGTTAAGCGCTTTCCTACGGGTGCATCCCTTCCGCATCCGGATTTGATCGCGCTGCGGCCAGCGCCGCGAGCCGCGCTTCATGATCGGCGCGGGTAATCGGGAAGCGGCGGAACACCAGCGCGATCGCAATCGCAAAGATCGCGACGACCACCGCATAGGCCAGCGAGAGCGTATCGACAGTCGCCATCGGCACGGCCCCCGGGCGAGCCCGTTCCGGCAGGCCGGAGAGCGAGAGCAGCTGCCCGGTGACGAAGATGCCCAGCCCCGTCGCGCATTTCTGCATGAACATGTTGCCGGCAAAGAAGGCCCCTTCGCTGCGGCGGC
>CAWUNP010000397.1:0-1995 GCA_963923805.1 uncultured Novosphingobium sp.
TACACAAGGAGTATCGTCGGCAGCGTCAGATGTGTATAAGAGACAGGCTTTGCTACCCGCCGGGTTGTCAAAAGGATCATTGGTTGATCGCCCCGTCCAGCTTGCCGACGCGCTGCGTGCCAGCGTGACTGGTCACCAGAATCTCATCCCCGTCGACCACGATCACAACATCTTCCAGACCGATCACCGAAACCCGCGGCCCGTCGCTCGTCACCATCACATTATGGCAATCGACCAGCTGGACGCGGCCCTTGGTGCTGTTGCCATCGGCATCCCGGTCAAGCGCCTTGTGCAGGGCATCCCAGCTGCCGATATCCGACCAGCCCATATCCACCGGCACCATCGCCGCCCGCGCCGTGTTTTCCATCACGGCATAGTCAATCGATTCGGGTGCGAAGCCGTCAAATTCGGCCGCGCTGGGGCGAAACTGCCGGCCCTCGCGATGGCCGGCACGGTCAGCGGCCAGGGCGGCGGCCATGATCGCGGGTCGATGGGCCGCCAATTCATCGAGGAAGGTGCCCACCTGGAACGCGAAGATGCCGCCATTCCAGCAAAAAGTGCCGCTGGCCAGAAAGGCCTCGGCCCGCGCCCGGTCAGGCTTTTCGATGAACCGGGCAACGCGGAAGCCGCCCTGCGGCAGGGCCTCGCCGCGCTCGAGATAGCCAAAGCCGGTCTCCGGGCTCTTGGCCTCGATCCCGAAACAGACCAGGTACCCCGCACTGGCCAATCTGGCCGCCGCAAAGGCCGCCTGGCGAAAAGCCTCGGCATCGGCAATGTGGTGGTCGCTGGGGCAGACCAGCATGATAGCCTCGCGATCAAGCCGCAGCGCTGCCAGAGCAATAGCCGCGGCGGTATTGCGCGCGGCCGGCTCGACAACGATGGTCGCTTCACGATCGCCCAGCTGCGCCTCAACGTGGCCGGCGTGCAAGGCACCGGCCACCACCAGTGGCGCCCCGAAGCCATGGTGCGGGCCAACGCGTTCGATCGCGTCCTGGAACATCGTCTGCGCGCCCAGCATCGGCAGGAACGGCTTCGGCTTGGCGGCCCGGCTGCGCGGCCAAAGCCGGGTGCCGCTGCCGCCGCAAAGGATAACGGGATGGATCACAGGAAGCGACATGGCCTTGTTCTTTGGTTCGGGATCAGGGGCGCGGCCTGGTCAGCCGGGACTATCGGTTCCACGGCTCAAGCCGGCAGCCCTGCCCCTCATGATAGGTCGCGGTCTGGGTGGCGAGCAGCGGGAAGCGGGCCGTAACGCTTTTGGCCTCGGCATCCCGGCTCAGGAACACCAGCTCCATTCCGGGTTCGAAATCCTTGCGGCAATCGTCGAGGCTCCGCCCGCCCAGGTAATGGCAGGAACAGGCCACGCAGGCGCCATAGGCGGCCCCGGTAATCGCATAAGCATTGAGCGGGGCCCAGAACCAGCCCAGCAGACCCGCCAATGCGAGCAGGATCCACCACGGCCAGCGCCGCGACGGCGAACGCATTGACGAAGCAGGGTTTACTGTTGCCATCGGCCAGCCTTTGCGCAAGGGGTGCACGTCATGCTGACGCGTCGCCTGTCCCTTATCCTGCCCATGCTGGCCCTGCCAAGCCTGATCGCATGCGGATCGCAACAGACCGCTCCAGAGCCGCCCTTGCCGGCCGCTGCCATGCGGGCCGTGGTCAAAAATCCCGGGGTCCGGCGCGAAGCGCTGGCCCGGGCGGTGGATCGCCTGTTCAGCGCAGCCGAAACCGGCGAAACCCGCGCCGTGGTGGTGATGCACGATGGGCGGATCGTGGCCGAACGCTATGCGCCCGGCTATCATGAGAATACCCGCTTCATCAGCTGGTCGATGGCCAAGACGGTTACCGGCGTGCTGATCGGGCTGCTGGTTTCCGACGGGCGCTTGCGCCTGGATGAGAGCGCCCCGGTCCCGGCCTGGCAGCGCCCCGGCGATCCCCGCGGCGATATCGGCCAGGATCACCGTGGTGGAGCTGGAGTATTCCCATTTCCGG
>CAWUNP010000398.1:0-1989 GCA_963923805.1 uncultured Novosphingobium sp.
TGGCCAGCCTGCGTCGGCACTACTGCGAAGGCCGCGTCACCCGCGACATGGGGCCCAAGGAGCAGACGGCGGCGCAGCGGCTGTTTGATCTGATCCAGATGGCCCAGAGTGCCAAGCCGCGACCGTTGCCGTCTGACCTGTTCTGGAAAGGCACGCCTTGAACAGGAGGAGCGCCGCCGTGCTCCACGGCAAGGCCATGGCTGAAGGACAATCATGGATTTTCGCTGAATCGTGGGTCTGCTAACATTCAGACGTAAATAGCCGTCTCAGGGCTCTCTTTCATCCTCCAGGTTTTCGCTTTACCCCGTAACACACATGTCAATCGCCCGGATTCTCATCATCACGCTGCTGATTTCGGTCAGCATCGTGGCTTTGGTTTTGTTCAATCTGGAGTCTGAATACAGCGACCAGGACGCTGAGGACGGGGCCAGCCCGCCGGCCCAGGTTGCGCCGGCTGAAAAGCCGCAGGCAGCCCCCAGCACACCGGCTGCGCCCGATACGTTGGCTAACCCGGCCGAGGATGCCTTGACACCCGAGGACGCCGCTGCTGAAGAGCAACTGGAAAAAGAGCAGATTGCCCAGGCCTTGGCGCAGCTCAACAGCACCAATGATGAAGAGCGGATCGAAGCCGTGGAGCAGTTGGGGGCCTATCCCAACACCGAAACCGAAACGACCCTCACCGGTCTGCTGACCTCGGACAATAACCCGGAAATCCGCAATGCTGCGGCGCTCAGTCTGGGATCGCTGGATCAGCCCAGCGAAGCCACTGTGCAGGCGCTATCTCAGGCGCTGGAAGATCAGAACGAAGATGTTCGGTTCAGTGCCTTGTCCACGCTGGAGGACTACATGCTCGGTCAGGAGGATGACTCTCCCGGCTATCGGCATATCAGGGATCTGTTGAAACAGCGTGCACAGGCCGCCAGCCTGTCTTCGGACCTGCGGGAGTCCATCAATGAAGTCCTGCGCGACCAGCAGAACATCGCCGCACCGGAAGCTGAACCGGACAACTAAGGCCGCTCGTTGTCCGCCGCGGCGCCGATCCCCGCTCTCTCCCGATGCAATCTGGGCAGGGCGGCCAGCAGATGTCGGGTGTAGGGATGTTGCGGCTCGAACAGTATCTGCTGCGTATCGCCCGTCTCGACAATCCGCCCCGCCTGCATCACCGCGACCCGGTCGGCCAGTTCCGACACGACCGCCAGATCATGCGTAATGAACAGATAGCTCAGCCCGTGCTGCTGCTGGAGTGTCTTGAGCAGCCGGATAACCTGCGCCTGGACTGAAACATCCAGCGCACTGGTGGGCTCATCGCAGATCAGCACCGCAGGCTCCACGGCCAGCGCGCGGGCGATGCACAGCCGCTGCCGCTGGCCGCCGGAAAATTCATGCGGATAGCGATCCCGCGCCGAGAGCGGCAAGCCGACCGCAGCCAGCAGCGCTGCGACCCGCGTTTGCCGGTCTTCCGTTCCCAGCGTGGGTTGCTGCGCCCGCAGACCCTCCTCCAGCAGAGGACCAATCAGCATCCGCGGGTTCATCGAGGCGAAAGGATCCTGAAACACCACTTGTAATCCGGCGCCCTCCCGGCTTCCTGCTCGATTCGGCACCGGCACGCCGGCCAGTGCAACCTTTCCGCTTGTCCATGGCGCCAGGCCCAGCAGGGCTTTTCCTAGCGTGGTTTTGCCGCAGCCTGATTCGCCGACCAGCGCCAGCGTCTCGCCCCGATGCAGGGTGAAGGACACGCCATCGACCGCCCGCACCTGATCCACCGTGCGCTGAAAAATACCCCGCCGGATCGGGTAGTAGACGCGGAGATCGCGCACCTCCAGTAGGGGTGCGGCGGTGACGGCGGGTGCAATGCGGTGGGGCCTCGACAGGCAGGCATCAAGGCGGGGCATGGCGGACAGCAAGGTCTGGCTGTACGGATGCCGCGGGCCCGTGAAGAACGTGCGATCGCTGGTCTCGACCAGTGAGCGAGACTGCATGACCGCCACC
>CAWUNP010000399.1:0-1984 GCA_963923805.1 uncultured Novosphingobium sp.
CCGGCGGCCTCGTTGCCGTCCTTTTCGACCCGCACCGCAAGGCCGCGGGCAAGTTCCTGGCCGAAGGGCTGCGCCTGCTGACCGACGCGCGCGAAAGCGGCCATCTGCCCGAAGTGCTGGTTATGGCCGAAGGTCGTGATCCGCACCCGCTGCTGGCCGCGCTGGAAGCCGATGTGATCGCCCGGGGCGGCGAGGTGATCGAAACCAGCGCCGATATCCTCAGCAAGATTACCGGCAAGGATAATCCGCAGGCCGTTTGCGGTGTCTTTGCTGAATTCGATACCAGTCTTGCGGCGCTGGATCGCGGCAAGGCGAAGATCTGGCTGGTTGCCCAGGCGCTGCGCGATCCGGGCAATCTTGGCACCATGTTGCGCACCGGCGATGCAGTCGGCGCGGGCGGCCTGATCCTGATTGATGATTGCGCCGATCCCTTCTCGGCCGAGGCCGTCCGCGCCAGCATGGGTGCGATCTTCACCCAGCAGGTGGCGCATGCCCGGTGGGAAGAGTTCCTGCCCTGGCTGCGCAGCGGCGCAGGGCAGCTGGTCGCCGCTTCGCTCCGCGATGCCGTGCCCTATCGCGGGGCGCCCTATGCCGCGCCGTGCTTCGTCATGGTGGGCAACGAAAGCCGCGGCCTGCCGGAGGAATACGAACTGGCCTGCGACCTGCGCGTGACCATGCCGATGAAAGGCCGCGCCGATAGCCTCAACGCCGCCGTGGCCGGGGCGGTCCTGGCCTACGAAGTGCTCGAAACGCTTGGCGGTTAGTCCGCTTCACCCGTTTCGTTGACCAGCGTCAGCGCGGGGCGATCCCCGCCTTTCTGATCGGCATAGCGCGGCGATGCTTCCAGCACTGGCACATCCTCGATCTCGCGCTTGCCGATTTCGATCCCCTTGTCGCGCAGTCGCCGTCCGGAGGTCAGGACATTGCGTTCAAAGCTGCCGACGAAATCGTTGTACTTGCGCACCGCCCGGTCCAGCCCGGCCCCCATGCCCTTGAGGTGATCGGCCGCCACCGCCAGGCGATCGTACAGCTCGGCCCCGGCCTTGCCGATTTCGACCGCTTCGCGTGCCAGCTGGTCCTGCTTCCAGACCATCGCCACAGTCCGGGCAATTGCAACCAGATTGGTGGGAGTGGCCAACAGAACCTTGTTATGGAAGGCAAAATCCCACAACTCCGGATCGCACTCCAGCGCCGCAGCGACGAAGTGTTCGCCCGGCACGAACATCACGACATAGTCCGGCGCATCGTCGAACTGGCTCTGGTAGGCCTTGGTCCCCAGGGTCTGGACGTGGCCACGCATCGCCTTGGCGTGAAGCTCCAGATGCCGCTTGCGTTCGGCATCGTCATTCGCCTCGAAGGCGGCCTGATAGGCATTGAGCGAGACCTTGGCATCGATCACCAGCTTCTTCTGGCCGGGAACGTGGACGATCGCATCGGGGCGCAGGCGCCCGTCCTCAGTCTCCAGCGAATGCTCCAGATCGAAATCGGTGTGCTGCGACAGGCCGCACTGCTCGAGCACGTTCTGTAGCGCCCGTTCGCCCCAGCGGCCGCGCGCCTTGGGCGCATTGGTCAGCGAATTGCCCAGCCGGGCGGCCTCGGCGCGGACCTGCTCCTGCCCTTCGCGCAGCGACTGGATCAGGCCCGTCAGTTGGCCAAAGGCGTCAACGCGCTGCTGCTCCAGCGTCTGGACCTGTTGCTCGTAGCTTTTGAGCCGCTCATCAACCGGGGCCAGCAAGGCCTTCAGCCGTTCCGCACTCTTCTCTTCAGACTGGCTAAGCCGTTCCTGCGCGCGATTGAGCAAGGCCTCCTGCGCCTGGGCCAGGATCTTTGCCCCGGCATTCTCGAATTCCTTCTTGAGCGATTCCTGCGCGGCCAGCAGCCCGGCCTTCTGCTCTTCAAAGTTGGCGGCATTGGCCTTCAGCGTCGCGTTTTCGATCGAGGCCTCGCCCAGTTCCTTCACCGCTTGGCGGAACCGGGCATCCAG